>JALYGL010000204.1 GCA_030777125.1 Actinomycetota bacterium | reverse complement strand
CCCCAGCTTGGTCCGACCATCGGTGGCTCACGACCCTGTCGCGAGATCGCGACCTCGACAAGGGTGCTCACCCGGCACCTGTACGGGGGTGGTAGCACTCCTACTCCTCGGCCGGCTAGCTCCTCGTGGTTCCTCCTGGGCCCCTGTCGTCCTGAGCCTCTTGACGTCGGGTTGATACTCGGGCCAGCGGGGATCCGCCGCCCTGCTGACGGCCAGCCCCCGGCGCGCCTTCGTCGGGGGCTTCCGTCGTTCTGAGGGCCGGAGGCGGGGCGCCTGGCTGACGGGATAGCCCGGCGTCGCTCGACCTCTCGACCCTGATTCAACGTACCGCCGGGGTAGCGAAAATGGGGGTCGTAAGTTCCGCGGTCCCCTTGATTGAGCACCGCTCTCGGTATCCTGACTTAGTGGCGTTAACCCGCCGAGAGCTTGAGTGGCTGATGACGCCGACGCCCGGGCGCTGCCGTCGCTCGCCGACCTGCTCCGGCGACCAGCGTGGATGGCCGAGGGGTTGTGCCGGGACCGGCCCGACGTCACGTGGTTCCCTGAGAAGGGCCAGACCGCGGCGCCGGCGAAGGCGGTCTGTGCCGCGTGCCCGACCCGAGCCCGCTGCCTCGAGTACGCCATCGAGACGGGCGTTGAGGGGATCTGGGGCGGCACCAGCACTCGGGAGCGGCGCACGCTGGCCTTAGGTGCTTAAGCGGGGACCCACTCCTTGGAGTTGAAGCATCCCTTGTGAATGCGCTCTCGCTCGTCATTGACGGTGCCTTTGTGGCCTGTCCGCGGATTGTCCGCAGGACACCGCAAACTGACCGATAACAATGACAATCGTTGAACACCCGAAAGCGCAGGTGAGACGGCGTCTCGGCGCATAACCGCACGTCAGCGCACCGCCTCGCCGAGTTCCTGTTCAACAGCTGATCGCCCGGGTCGACCCGCTGACCCGATCGAGCCGCTCCGGTCGGCGACTCGGGGGCTACGCTCCCCCGATGCGGGTGACTCGGCGACGGTCGTGGCGGGCGATGATGGCTGTTGCCATCCTGGGTGGCATGGCCGGGCTGGCCCCGCCCGGGCCGGCGGGCGCCCGCCTCCAGCCCGCTCAGACCGAAGGGGCGCGGGACTACATCGTCGTGCTGCGCGACCGCGAGGACGTGGCCAGCACGGCCCGCCGCCACGCCGACGACTACGAGGCCCGGGTGGCCCGTACCTACAGCCGGGCCCTTTCGGCCTACGCGGCCCGCATCCCCGAGCGCCACCTGGCCCGCCTCCGCGCCGACCCGCGGGTGGCGTTCGTGGCCCCCGACCTCCCGGTGGCCGCCCAGGGACGGGTGGCCCTCAACGGAGACACCGTCCCGACGGGGGTGCGCCGCATCGAGGCCGTCACCGGCTCGACCGCCCGCCAGGCCAGCAACGTCAACGTGGCCGTGTTGGACTCGGGCATCGACCTGGACCACCCCGACCTCAACGCCCGGGCGGGCAAGAACTGCATGGCCGACGGCGTCGCCCCCGACGACGACAACGGCCATGGCACCCATGTCGCCGGCACCATCGGGGCCGCCAACAACGGCAGGGGCGTCGTCGGCGTGGCCCCGGGAACGGCGGTCTACGCGGTCAAGGTGCTCAACTCCGCCGGCTCGGGGAACGTGTCGCACCTGCTGTGCGCCATCGACTGGGTGGCCGCAAACGGCAGCCGGCTCAACATCCGGGTCGTGAACATGAGCCTGGCCGTGAGCCCGTCGTCGAACGACGACAACTGCGGCCGGTCCAACCAGGACCCGCTCCACACCGCCATCTGCAACGCCACGGCCGCCGGGATGACGTTCGTGGCCGCGGCCGGCAACCAGGGCGTCGACGTGGCCAATGTGGCCCCCGCCAACTACCCGGAGGTCCTGGCTGCCAGCGCCATGGTCGACAGCGACGGCCGCCCCGGAGGCGTCGGCGGTGTCAGCTGCACCGGACGGGCCGACGACAGGGCGATGGACATCTCCAACTACGCCGTGGCCCGATCCGAGCTCGACCACCTCCTGGCCGCGCCGGGCGACTGCATCACCTCCACCGCGCCCGGCGGTGGGCACAGCGTCAAGCTGGGCACGAGCATGGCCAGCGCCCACCTGGCCGGCGCCGTCGCCCTCTGCTTCGGCGACGGCACCCCGGGCCCGTGTGCGGGCAAGACGCCGGCGGGGGTCATCCAGCAGATGCGATCGGACGCGGCCGCCCGTTCTGCGGCAGCGCCGGGTTACGGGTTCGCGGCCAACGGCCGTTCCTACGGCCCCCTGGTGTGGAGCGGTGCCGCGGCCTCGAGCACGACGAGCACGACGACAACGACCAGCACGTCGACCACCACCTCCAGCACCACCACGACCACACCGTCGCAGGTGACCACCACCACCGTGGGCCCGACGACGACCGTGCGCCCGACCACGACGACCACCGCACCGCCGGCCGGGTCCGGACCCTCGCCGGAGTGCCGGGAGTTGGATCGGCTGCGATCGCAGTTCGTGGACGTGAGCCAGTGGGCGGTGGCCCGCATCGACGACCAACGGGCCCGCCTGGCCTGTTAGGCCGGTCCGGCCGTCACCGCGTGGACGCCTTCTGCGTCTCCCCGGCCGTTGCCCCGGTCGACGGCCCCGTCGAGCCGTTGCGCTTCCTCGTCGCCAGCGAACCCAGGAGCAGGATCAGCCCCACTGCCAGCAGGCCGATGACCCCTGCGAAGACGTAGGACAGGGCCCGCGACTCGCCGCCCACCTCGCTGTACTGGACGGCGGCCACGAAGACGTCCTGGGTCTCGGTGGTCGGGTCGCCCAGGCGGGTGTCGTCCCAGCCCACGAGGCCGTAGGCGTCGACGGTGTCCAGCGCCGGCGGCCCGTTGAGGTCGAAGTTGGCCGCGAACGGGCCGAAGCGCCGGTCGATGGAGCGGTCGGTCACCCTCGTGTTCTTCGACCATGTGTTCCCGTTGTCGGTGGACGAGGCGTGGTAGACGTCGTTGGCCGTGACGCCCGGGTCGTCACGGGTGTCGAACCAGACGGCGTCGAGACGGCCGTTGGGCGCCACCCGGAGGTTGGGGATCAGCGACGAGTTGTACTTGGCCGGGTCGTCGTCGTTGATGGCCTTGGGCTCGGTCCAGGTGCGGCCCGCGTCGGTGGACCGGACGTAGAAGACGTCGGTCTCGTTGGAGACGTCCGGGCGCTTCGACCCCTCGTAGACCATGTGCAGTGACCCCTGCTCGCCGCCCTCGGGGCTCCACTGCAGCTGCATGGACCCGAAGTTGTTGACGTTCTCGGCCGTGAAGGGCGTGATCTGCGACGTCGTCCACGTCCGACCCTTGTCGGTCGACCGGGACAGGAAGTGGGCGGTGCGAGGGCTCGGGGTCAGGTTGGCGTAGCGGGTGACCCAGGCCACGTAGGCGTTGCCGTCGTCATCGACGGCCACCGACGGGTTGCTGCCGCCGTAGTTGCCGATGTCGCTCTGGTTTGCCGCCCGTGAGTTGGGAGGGACGGTTGTGGTGGTCGTGGCCGGGACGGCCGTGGTGGTGGTGGCTTCGGCCGGCCCGGGGCCGGGGATGGTGGTGGGCGTGGGCGTGGACCGGGGCGGCGCCGAACCGAGCGCTTCCCGACGCTTGGCCTCGTCGCCGAAGACGGTCGGAGCCAGGTCGACCGGCTGGCCGAAGGAGCGCCCGCCGTCGGTGGAGACGGCGACCATGGGACGGTTGGCGTGGGCGTTGGACCCCGTCTGCCCCGGGAACTGACGCCGCCAACCCACGTAGATGGCGTCCTGGTTGCCGCTCTTGGTGTCGACGGCGAACCCGCTCAGCGGGCGCTCGTCGATGTTGTCGGGGGCCTGCGTGGGCCGGGCGTCGGACACCGGGGTGGTGGCCCAGGTGTCGCCCAGGTCGGAGGAGCGAGCCAGGAAGAGGCTGCGCTTGGGGAGGTCCTGGGTGTCCCACCCGGCCAGGGCGTAGTAGAGGTCACCGTTGCGGCCGAACTCCACCTTGCCCTGGAACGTGTGGCTGTTGGTCATGAGGCAGAACGGGTACGACGGCGGCGACGGTGACGAGTCGGGCCGGGTCCACGTCTGGCCCCCGTCGGTGGAGCGCATGAGCCCGCACCGCCGTGTGCGCGACTCGTGCAAGGCGGCGACCACCCGGAGCGGGTCGTCGGGGTCGATGGCGAAGTACGGCGTGAGGTAGGTGCGCGCCGGGTTGATGTCGAACTCGGTGGCCCGCACCGGCTTGGTCAGCCGGATGGGATCGGTCGGGTCGGCCGCACCGGCCATCCCCTGGGTCGCGCCGGCCAGGCCCACCGCCAGGACGACGACCGCGAGCCTCCGTCGGGACTGCATCATTCCTGTCCTCCCCCTGTGTCGGAACTGGCTGGGCCGGCGCGGGGGCTACTTGGTGCCGGAGACCCGGGCCGCGGCCGGCTCCGGGCCACTCGGCCGCCGGCTGGCCAACATCGCCGCCATGCCGGCGAGGAACATGGCCACGCCCGCGACGCCCAGGCCCACCAGCACCTTGGTACCGGTGCTGACCCCTTCGTCGCCGGTGACCAGGCCCTCGGGCCGGGTCTCGTCGACCGGGAAGACCGGCGCCCCCGCCACCGGGGTGGCGCCGGTGCTGCCGGTGACCGTGACCAGGACCCGCGTCGGGACCTGGCTGAGCTTCCCGTCCGGCTTGGCCTGGGTGAGGATGAGCACGTGGTTGCCGGGCGAGGCGTCGGCCGGAATGGTGAGCTTCACGTTCTGGAGCCCCCCACTGGTGGACGACGTGGGGAACCGGGGATCGGGCCCGGGTGTGAACGTGCCCAGGACCGGGCCGTCGAGCGAGTCGAAGCGGACGGTCACCTGGTCGCGGTTGAGGCTCGTCGCCGTAAAGTTGACCTCCTGGCCGGCCTGCACCGTGCTCGGGTTCACGGTCAGCAGCGGCCCGGCGATGCACGCCCAGGCGGTGGCGCCGAGAGCCACGGCCAGCGCCGCACCTCCGAACCCGACCAGTCCCATCCTGCGAACGTTTCGCATCGGCTTTCTCCCTGTGGTTTCGAAAATTCCCGTGCTGCGATTGACGCTGGCGTCCATTCTGGCCCCTGACGTACCGTCCTGCGATATGTGCTTGCCGCATATAGCGCGACCGAAGCGAGGGCCCGACCCGGTACGGTGAGGGGCGATGAGGGTGGTCGCAGGGGTCGCCGGGGGCAGGCGGCTGCAAGCGCCGCCCGGTCGACGGCTGCGCCCGACCACCGACCGGGTTCGCGAGGCCCTGTTCTCGTCCCTCGAGAGCCTGTCCGCGCTGCGGGGAGCGACCGTCGTCGACCTGTTCGCGGGGACGGGCGCCCTGGGCATCGAAGCGCTGTCGCGGGGAGCGGCGTCCGCCGTCTTCGTCGACGCCGACCCCGTGGCGGTACGCACCATCCGGGCCAACCTGGCCGACACCGGTCTGACCGGCACCGTCGTCCAGCAGGACGCCTTCCGCTTCCTGGACGAGAGCACCATGGCATTCGACCTGGTTCTCGCCGATCCGCCGTACGCCTTCACCCGCTGGGCCGAGCTGCTCGAGCGGGTGCCGGCCGGGCTGGTGGCGCTCGAGTCCGGAGCCGAGGTCGACCCCGGCCCCGGGTGGTCGACCCTGAGGGCACGGCGCTACGGCGATACCGTGGTGACCCTCGCCCGCCGTGCCGCGGCCTCGAGGGAAGGAAGGAAGATCGTGGGCATCGCCTTGATCCCGGGTTCGTTCGACCCGGTCACCTACGGTCACCTCGACATCATCGAGCGGGCCGCCACCCTCTTCGACGAGGTGGTGGTCGCGGCGGTGGGCAACCCGACCAAGGCGCCGGTGTTCAGCCTGGAGGAGCGCCAGTCGATGCTGGCCGACGTCACCGCCCACCTTCCGAACCTGCGCATCGAGTCGTTCGACGGCCTGCTGGTCGACTTCGCCGCCCGCCGGGGGGTCAAGGCTGTCGTCAAGGGCCTGCGGGCGGTGTCCGACTTCGACTACGAGTTGCAGATGGCGCAGATGAACTACCGGCTCTCCGGGGTCGAGACCCTGTTCATGCCCACCACGCCGGAGCACTCGTTCCTGTCGTCCAGCCTGGTGCGAGAAGTGGCCAGTTACGGAGGAGAGGTGTCGTCCATGGTCCCGCCCGCGGTGGCCAAGCGGTTGGAGGAGCGGTTTCGATGAGCATCGCTGAACGTACCGGAGAGCCGCTGGACACCGAGGTCCTCCTTCGGCGGGTCCTCGACGTCATCAACGGCGCCCCCAAAATGCCCCTGTCGTCCACCGTGCGCCTCGAGAAGGACGAGGTGGTGGAGATGCTGGAGGAGGCCATCTCCCGCCTGCCCGAGGAGATGCGCCAGGCCCGGTGGCTGCTGAAGGAGCGGGCCGAGTACCTGGCCAAGGTCCAGCGGGAGGCCGACGACATCCTCAGCGCGGCCCGGGAGCGGGCCGAACGGATCGTCCAGCGCACCGAGCTGGTGCGCGA
>JALYGL010000203.1 GCA_030777125.1 Actinomycetota bacterium | reverse complement strand
CTCGACAGGGGTCGGCCATGAGCCGACCCGATGAGAGACAGGAGGTGGGCGGACCTGCCCCTCGAACAGGAGAACGCATCATGCCCGTTGTCCGTTCCGGATCGACACGCGACCCTGTCACAGCTTGGTGTCAATGAGGTAAGTGGTTGCAACGGGCGTGGGGCTCGGGGAATGGGTGAGACGTGAACCGGGACCCCACCGCGTGGCGGCCAACTGTGGTCATCCTCGTCGCGGCGGCGGCCGGCGCTGTGCTGACCGCGCTCACCCTGGCACTCACGGGCGACGGTCGAGGGCGTGACGGAACCGACGCCGCCGGCATGACGGCAGCAACGGTGCTGGAGAACCCCCATCGGTTCGTGGGGACGACGGTCCGGGTCAGGGACCGGGTGACGGACGTGGTGGCGGCCCGGTCCGTCACTCTGGGGCCGGGTCGCCTCCTGGTTCTCAACATCGCCGTCCCCCCCGCCATTGACGACATGGCCGACGATGACCGGCGCCTGGTTGGGGATGCGGTGGAGGTGACCGGCGAGGTGCGGCTGTTCCGGATGGACGAGATCGAGGCCGAGGTCGGGGTCCTCGACGAGGAGCTGTTCCGGGTCTTCAGCGGCCAGCCGGTGGTGATCGCCCGCTCGATCGAGCCCGCCTGACGTCGCCGGGCCGGTGACTCACGAGGTCGCCGGCGTCGTGAGACGGTGGGATCCCCCCTCGCGAGCCAGGGACAGGGCGACGAGCATCACCCGCTACGCCGCAGGGCCGCCAGACGCAACTTGCCGAGCGCTCGGGCTTCGATCTGACGAACCCTCTCCGGAGTGAGCCCGAGCCGCTCGGCGATGGCCTTGAGGGTACGCGGCTCCTCCCCGCCGAGCCCGAACCGCTGCGCCAGGATCCGACGTTCACGGTCGTCCAATACCGACAGGAGGCGGGCGATCTCCCCCGGGAGCATCGCGACCACGGCTGCGTCGATCGGGGATGACGCCAGCCGATCCTCGATCAGATCGCCGACGCACGTCCCCGTGTCGGGGCCTAGCCGCTTCTCCAACGACCCGAGCTGCCACGGCAGGCTCAGGACTTCGGCGACCTGGCGGGCGTCGAGGCCGACCTCACGCCCCACCTCGCCGTTGCTCGGCTCCCGCGACAGACGGAGGGCCAGGTCGGTGATAGTGCGCTGGAGCGCGGCCATGCGCTGGCGAACGTGCTCGGGCAGGTGAATCGTGCCGGCGTTCCGGCTGATGCCGCTCTGGATGGCCTGGCGGATCCACCAGACGGCATGGGTGGAGAACCGGACGCCTCGGGCCGGGTCGAACCTCTCGGCCGCCCGAAGCAGGCCGATGTTGCCCTCCTGGATCAGGTCGAGCAGGGGCACTCCTGACGCCCGGTACCGCTTGGCCACGTACACCACCAGGGCGAGGTTCGCCCGCACCAGCTCGCTGTGGGCCCGACCTCCCTCCTCCTTCAGGGCGAGCAGACTGTGCTCGAACTCCGGATCGACACCCCCGGCATTGCCCGCGAGCGCGCTGGCCGCTTCCCGCCCGCGCTGGACGGCGTACCCGAGGGCCTGCTCTTCAGCCTCGGTGAGAAGCGGGACGCCGCTGATCTGGATGAGGTAGAGCTGGAGCGGGTCTTCGAGCGGTGCCTGGCTGGACGACGGTGCCTTCCCCGGTTGCCGCCGATGGCGGGAGTCCTCTGCTGCGCCATGTCAACGCCCCTGGCCACGCCCACGGTTCCGTGGTCAGTCGAGAATCTCGGCTGCGGTCAGGATTGTTACGCCGCTGTTACCAACGGCGGGTGGACCTGCGGCGTGACGATCCGGTACTACGCCCGCTCCCTTCCGGGTTTAGGTGCCGCGCCAGCAGCAACGCCGCGCGCCGGCGACGCCCACGTTGCTGCGCTCGATCCGGCGCACCCCTCAGCGGAGCTTGGCGTCATAGACCTCGTCCGCAGGCAGGCTCAAGAGGCGCTCAGCCATCTCCTCCTTGAGCTGCTGGGCGCGAGCGGCCTCGGCCGGCGTCGGTGCTTCCCTGCAGGCGAGTTGGAGGAACTCCTCCGGTACGAGGCCGGCCCGCAGGACCAAGTCGACCACCGTTCCGCGGTAGCCGAGACGGAAGAAGAAGTGGCCTCCCGGGGCCTCCGGAGCTTCGGCCCCGTCGGGCTCCGACGCCAGCCGGTAACGGTCGCCTGTGACCGCCCGGGTGACCATCTCGAACGCGTCGCGTGCGCCCCCGCCGGGGAACCCGCTCTCGACAGCGATGTCATAGCGCTCCGGCGGTTCACCAGGGGACAGCAGTGGGAACGCGCGCTCCATCGCCTTGAAGGCGTGGGCGACGCCGGCGATCGAGCTCCTGCCGTGGTACTTCAGAAGGTCATCGAAGGAGATGGAGATGGACCCGCCCTGATCAAGGACCACGAGTGTCGTCATAGGCGAATACTGCCCGACGGCCGCCGACGACGGCGCGTCGTTGCGGCACCAGGGCGGCCAGGTGGCAGTCGACGTCATAGCTCGCCTCCGGCGGGCTGGGAGAGCGTCCGAAGCCGAGGAGGTCAGGCGCGGTGGCCCGGTAGCCGGAGCTGACGGCGGCCAGCGGCTCCCAGTAGCGCGACGAAGCGCCCAGGCCGTGGAGGAAGACAACGTCAGGGCCGTCCCCCCACCTGGCCACGAACAGGCTGTCGCCGCTCACGGCCGAGCCGATCTGTCGAGGGCCAGGAGGTAGGCGGCCAGCGACGCCAGGAACACCGCGTACCAGGTGAGGTTGCGCCCGGGGACGAAGTGGGTGCTGATGTGGCCGAGGAACAGGTCCATCCACCGCCGATGGGCGACGCCCCCGGCGAACACCAGGTCCGGGACCATGGCGAAGAGGTGGGCGAGCAATGGCCACACCAGCGGGTACGGCACGGGCCGTTTCGTGCGGGCGGTGACCACCGCCATGGCCACCAGCGCCACGGAGGCACCCACGAAGAAGTGGGTGAACCAGTGGAACCGGGCGTCGTGGCCCCGGTATGAGAGATAGAGCCCGATTTCGACGACCACGGCGGCGACGCACCACAGGCACAGCCGCAGCCGCGACCGGCGAGACTCCCAGGTCGGGACGAGGGTCACGCCAGGGCCGCCAGCATGGTCTCGACCTCCTCCAACTCCTCGGCCACCGTGGGATCGAGGGTTCGATAGCGGATCCGGCCCTGGCGGTCGACGACGGCATAGCCCACCGGGGCCGCCCCGTCGCGGGGGTCGCGCAGCCCGTAGGCACGAGCCAGGCCCGCGGAGGGGTCCTCCAGGGTGATGACGCCCTCGCATTCGCCCCCGCCCGCCACCACGATGACCAGGTCCGCCGACTCGCCCGGGCGGTGGGTGGCGAGCGAGTGGCACAGCTCGGCCACGCCGTCGGGGCGGACGAAGAAGACCACGGCCGGCCGCCCGGGGCGGGGCAGGTCCTCGCTGAGACGGGGGGCGGGCTGGGGGAGCAGGCCGGCGTCGAGGAAGCCCGGCCGCTGCCAGGCCGGATCGGGATCGTCGAGGCCCGACTCGGTGGCCCGGGCGATGCCGAGCAGGGCGCCGAACAGCACGGCCGCGCCGAGCCAGAGGGCCAGGAGCTGCTTTCGGCGCCGGGCCAGGGAGGCCGTCACGGGCGGTTCCACCGCATCCCGCCGTCGCGGCTCACCAGAACCTGCACTCTCTCGCCGTCGTGGGCCCCGGCATACAGCGCGGCTGCGTCGAACGGGTCGGCCTCGACCAGGGTGGCGCCCGGGGGGAGGGCGAGCTCCGCCCAGGTCCTGCCTCCGTCGGCGGTTCGGGCCGCGCCCCGGGGTCCCGAGGCATAGAGCGTGGCGCCGCTTCGGCTGACCCAGGTGGGGCTCGCCGGCCCGCCCAGTCGGTGCCAGCTCCGCCCTCCGTCGCTGCTCTCGACCACGCCGGCCCGGGCGTCGGCCGCGACCAGGTGCTGGTCGTCCTCGGGGCCGGCGAGGATGCGACCGAAGAACGAGTGCCCGTGGGCCGTGGTGCGGGCGCTCCATGTCCGTCCGCCGTCGGTGGATGCGATCACGCCGGTGGCCGGCCCGGCGGCGTAGAGGGTCGATGCCGACGCCCCGAAGGCATGGATGTCGCTGTCGGGCAGGCCGTCGTTGGCCTTGTCGAAGGTGAGGCCGCCGTCGGTGGAGCGGCTGATGCCGGGGTGCCCGCTGACGTAGACCGAGCTGCCCGCGAACCCCCAGCCCATGGCATCGGCTCCGTCGAGGGAGTCGACGCGCCGCCAGGTCCGCCCGCCGTCTGGCGACACGGACACGGCCTCGTGGCCACCGACGAAGATCCGACCGGGGGTGGTGGGGTCGGCGGCCAGGGAGTGGAAGTCGCCGCCGACGAAGCCTGTTGGGCTCGGGCCCGAGGTCGCCGCATCGTCGCTTCCGCTCCCGGAGACGACCACGGCGACGAGGACGGCCGCCACCAGGGTGGCTGCGGTGATCCCGCCCCAGGCTCGGTTGGGCTGCCGCCAGCTCCGGGGAGGACGGCGCTTGGCACCACGGCGGGCGCCGGTTCTGTCGGTGGGCTGGGTCTTAGGCATCGCCGGCTCCCGGCCGCGTGGCGCGCAGCTCGGCGACCTCGGCCCGAAGGCCGGCGACCTGGGTGTCCTCCGGTGGGTCCAGGTGGGGGCGGCGCTGGCCCCGAAGCATCATCCCCATCAACACCACCATGGCCACGGCGCAGCCGAGGGGGGCGAGCAGGTATGCCAGGGACTCCATCATGTCTTCCTTCTCACTGGGGACGTTGGGCTTGGGCCCGGGCCAGCAGCGGCAGGGTGAGGACCTCCACCGGCTCAGCCCCCGACCGCTTCGGCGCGGTACCCGGCGGCGGCGATGGCGACCACCACGTCGTCGGGCGTGGCCACGGTCGGGTCGGCCACCACCACGGTGCGGCCCCGGCGGCTGTCGGTCTGGCAGCGCTCCACCCCCTCGAGCTCCTCGACGGCGTCGTCGATGAGCAGACCCAGCTGGCGCAGTGCATCCCGGTCACGGCGAAGGTCATCGTCACGGGACGCTCCTGGTGTCCACCGAAGCCCGGGCCTTGGTGGTGGCCTCGGGGCACCGCCGGGCGAGCGTGCCGGCGAGCAGGCCGCCCTGCACGGCGGCACAGGAAGCGCCGCCGGCGAAGAGCCCGGTGAGCAGAACGGCCCACAGACTCACGAAGCACCTCCAGCGATCGGCGCCGCCCGCGGCGCGGCTACGGCCGGCGTTCGGCCGCATGACAGGTCTCGGCCGGGTGCGCAGCCGCCAAGCGACAGCAGCGCGGACAACAGCTCCATTGGTTCGCCTCCTCGGGGGACGGGGCGGCCGACAGGGCGGCCGCTCTGGCCTGGGGAGCGGGCGCGACGCGCCCGCTCGCGGGCGCGCCGGGGCGCGCTCAGGTCAGCCGGGGAGGTCGCTCGAGAAGGAAGCTGTGGAGCAGGAGGCGCATCGCCTGGGGACGACTGCGAAGCCGCAGGGCGAGCAGCGCGAGGACGACGGCTACGCCGCCGGCGAGGATGGCCACCGCGCAGGCCGCCAGCACGGCCGGCCCGCAGTCGGCGCACGTGACCATGGCCGACATGCCCATGACGATGGGCAGCCCGGTCACCACGACGACCAGGACCAGGAGCACCACGAGGGCCTTCTTCACGACGCGCTAACGGTACCGGCCGCCGGTCCGGTGCCAGAAGTCAGGCACGCGCCCACGATGTCGGGGTCGGCGTAACGACCGGGCATCGGTTCCGACCCAGATGTCCGTTCACGGTCGGCGGAACCGGTAGAGGCGGAGGCTGTTGGAGACGACCGACACACTGGAGAAGGCCATGGCGGCGCCGGCGATGATCGGGTTCAAGGCGCCGACCACCGCCAGAGGCAGCGCGGCCAGGTTGTAGCCGAAGGCCCAGCCCAGGTTCTGGAGGATGGTGCGGAAGGTGCGCCGGGAAAGGCGGATGGCGGTGGCCACGCCGTGGAGATCGCCGGAGAGCAGGGTGATGTCGGAGGACTCGATGGCCACGTCGGTGCCGGTGCCGATGGCGATGCCCAGGTCGGCCTGGACCAGGGCGGGAGCGTCGTTGATGCCGTCGCCGACCATGGCCACCACCCTGCCGTCGGCCTGGAGGCGGCGCACCTCCTCGACCTTGTCGGCGGGAAGGACCTCGGCCAGAACCCGGTTGATGCCGACATCGTCGGCGATGGACGAGGCGGTCCGCTGGTTGTCGCCGGTGATCATCACGACCTCGATCCCCATCGCCTGCAGGTCGGCGACCGCGGCCGGGGCATCGTCCTTGAGGGTGTCGGCCACGGCGAGAACGCCCCGGACGCGGCCGTCCCACCCGACGAAGATGGCGGTCTTGCCCTCGTCCTCGAGCCGCTGGGCGCTCTGGTCGAGGGCGGTGCAGCCCATGAGGCCCGCCTCGTTCATCAGCTTGCGCCGCCCGACGTGGACCACCGTGCCGTCCACGTCGGCTCGTACGCCGTGGCCGGCAACCGCCTCGAACTCGACGGCCTCCGCCATCGATCCAAGACGCTGGCGGGCGCCGGCCACGACCGCACGGCCGACCGGGTGCTCGGAGGCCGCTTCCACCGCCCCGGCACGACCGACGACTACCTCGTCGTCCTCGCCCTCGGCGGCGACGACGTCGGTGAGGGCCATTTCGCCCCGGGTGAGCGTGCCGGTCTTGTCGAACACGACGGTGTCGACCCGCTTCGAGCGCTCCAGCACCTCCCCACCCTTGATGAGCACCCCCATTGACGCGCCCCGGCCGGTGCCGACCATGATGGCGGTCGGAGTGGCAAGCCCCAGGGCGCAGGGGCAGGCGATGATCAGCACCGCCACCGCGGCGACGAGCCCGTCGCCCGGGTCGCCGGCCAACAGCGACCAGCCGGCGAAGGTGGCGGCCGCCAGGGCCAGGACCATGGGGACGAAGATCCCGCTGATGCGGTCGGCCAGGCGCTGCACCGGGGCCTTGGTGCCCTGAGCCTCCTCGACCAGGCGGACGATCTGGGCCAGGGCCGTGTCGGCCCCCACCGCGGTGGCCCGCAGGGTGAGGGCGCCGTGGGCGTTGATGGTGGCGCCCGCCACCCGGTCGCCCTGCTTCTTGTCGATGGGCACCGACTCACCGGTGAGCATCGACTCGTCCACCGCCGAGCGGCCGTCGATCACCTCGGCGTCGACGGGGATCTTCTCGCCGGGGCGCACCCGCAGGACGTCGCCGACCCGGACCTCGTCGATGGGAACCATGCGCTCCTGGCCGTCGACAACCAGGCGGGCCTCCTTGGCGCTGAGCTCGAGCAGGGTGCGGATGGCGCGTGACGCCCGTCCCTTGGCCCGGGCCTCGAAGTACCGTCCCAGGAGCAGGAAGGCGATGATCAGCGCCGAGGTGTCGAAGTAGTGGTCGGAGTGGGAGGCGCCGAAGACGACCTGGTAGGCGGAGAAGCTGAAGGCGGCCAGGGTGCCGATGGCGATGAGGGTGTCCATGTTGGCCTGGCGGGCCCGGGCCCTGAGAGCGGCCTGGTGGAGGAAGGGCCACCCGGCCCAGAACTGGACGGGCACGGTCAGCGCCAGCGCCGACCAGCGGGCCCACGGGTCGTGCATGAAGAACAGCGACAGCACCAGCACGGCGAGCCCGAGCGGCCAGGCAACGAGGACCCGCCGCAGCCACATCGCCTGCAGGGCCGCTTCGGCGTCGACGGTCTCGCTTTCCGGGGAGGTTTCGACCGGGGCCAGCCCGTAGCCGATCGTGCCCACCGCCTCCACCAGTTCCTCGACGGGCACCCGGGTCGGATCGAACACGACCGTGGCCCGCCCGGTGGCGAAGTTCACCGCCGCCTCTTGGACACCCTCCTGGCGGGCCAGCACCTTCTGGACCCGGGCGGCGCAGGACCCGCACGTCATGCCCGACACCGACAGCTCCATCTCGGTCGGCGGCGTTGCCTGGGCGCGACTGCGCGTCTGCTGACTCACGACGGCTCCTCGGCGGTGATCGCCAGCTCCGGGCCGGGGCCCGTCGGGATGCGGTCGTAGCGCAGGGCCTCCATGAGCTCGTCGACGATCTCGTCGGTCCGCCCTGCGACCATGGCTGCGGCTACGCAGGTCTCGAGGTGGTTGCGCAGCACGATCCGACTGGCCCGCTCGAGTGAGCCTTGCACCGCCGACAGCTGCTTCATGATGTCCGGGCAGTAGCTGTCGTCCTCGACCATGCGGATGACCCCGTCCAGGTGGCCGCGCGCCGTCTTCAGGCGGTTGAGGACCGATCGCTGGTGCTCCGTCTTCATGGCTCCAGCCTACCCCACCCCAGGTGGGGTAGGCCCTCGACTGGGCAAACCTGCGCGACAAACGGCTTCAGTCACTGGTCGGACAACAGCGTGCGAGCGGCCTCGTGGCTGACGTGTCCACCCCACCGGGGGTGGGGTATAGTGACGACGTAAGAGCCACCGACACACGGGAACGGAATGAAGGCATGACACTCCAAGCACGAGCATCCCGGGCAGCAGTGGCCATTGCCGCCCTGGGGGGACTGGCCATCCTGGCAGCGCCCTCCTTCGCTGGCGCCGACTCCTTCGACAGCCGGTCTGCCGACTCGCAGGTCAGCGGTAACCCCGGCATGGAGCGCATGCACGAGCTGATGGTCAGCGGTAACC
>JALYGL010000202.1 GCA_030777125.1 Actinomycetota bacterium | reverse complement strand
GGCCAGGCCGCCCCGACCACCACCGCCGCCCCGACGGCGACCGCCGGCGCAGTGGCCACCGCCGCCGCCCCGCCGACGTCGAAGGGCCCGGAGGGCCACACCCAGCGGCTGCTCACCGTGGTCAAGGCCGGGTCCATCCAGGACGTCAAGGCCACGCCCACCGACAAAGTGCACACCTGGCCCCACCTGCTCATCGGCGAGTTCGTGGCCGCCCTCGCCATGACGTCGTTCCTGCTCGTCTTCTCCGCCGTGGTGAACGCACCGTTCCTGGCCGGCGCCAACTACAACTTCACGCCGAACCCGTCGAAGGCGCCGTGGTACTTCCTGGGCCTCCAGGAGCTCCTCACCATGTTCCACCCGATGGTGGCCGGGGTGACCATCCCGGGCATCGGCATCTTCGGCCTCATGCTGGCGCCCTACACCGACCGCAACCCGAGCAACAAGCCCGAGGACCGCAAGTTCGCCATCGCCCTGTTCACGCTCTTCATCATGTTCTGGGCCGTGCTGGTGATCATCGGCTGCTTCTTCCGGGGACCCGGGTTCAACTTCACCTTCCCGTGGCGCGACGGCGTCTTCTTCGACCTCTAGGAGCACCCGGCCTTGGACCGCACCACCATCCTCCTCGTAGGGATCATCGTCCTGATCCTGTTGTTCGGCGTCTTCCTGTTCGCCACCGCCCGCCGGCGTGACGAGGGCCAGGCGCTGAGCGGCCTGCCCGACGAGCCCGTCGGATCCCCAGCCGGCGAGCCGGTCGGTGAGCGCCTGCCCGTACCCGTGGGGTCCCAGCCCGCGTCGCGGTCCGGCCGGGAGCTCGAGCGCGCCGTCGCCCTGGAGCGTTCCGGGCGCGGCACCCCCGCCACCGCCGCCCCGCCCGCGCCGCCCGCCCTGCCGCCCGACGAGGAGACGCTCGGCGTCACCCGCCGCCAGGTGCTCAACCGGGGCATCGTCTCCACCATGCTGCTGGCCGTCGGCGGGTTCAGCGCCTCCATGGTCGCCATGCTCTGGCCCACCCTGAGCGGCGGCTTCGGCTCCAAGATCCGCGTGGGGACGGTGGAGGAGGTCATGGCCGAGATCGAGGAGAAGAAGGAGCCGTTCTACGTCGGGGCCGGCCGCTTCTACGTCACCCAGTACCCTCAGGAGGCGGTCGACGCGGCCAGGGGCGTCGAGGCCTATTCAGCGGTGATCGAGGGGTACCAGGGTGGCGTCGCCGCCCTCTACCAGAAGTGTCCCCACCTGGGCTGCCGGGTGCCGTGGTGCAAGACGTCGCAGTGGTTCGAGTGCCCGTGCCACGGGTCTCAGTACAACCGCGTCGGCGAGAAGAAGGGTGGTCCCGCCCCCCGCGGGATGGACCGCTTCGCAGCCACGGTCGACGGCGGGGTCATCACGGTCGACACCGGAACGGTGATCGACGGGCCGCCCGTCGGGGTCGACACCACCGGGCAGGAAGCCGAGGGCCCCCACTGCATCGGCGCCACCGAAGGCGGGCACTGACCGTCTTGTTGGCAGCATCGCAACAGCGGATCGCCCTGGCGGTCGTCCTGGTCATGGTGATCGGGTGGGTCGTGTACCTGCTCAGTTCGGCGCGCCGCACCTACGAGCCCGGCAACGAGCTGGAGATCGCCCCGAACCGCAAGCAGTACTTCGACGACGACCGCATGGAGGGCTCCCGGCTCACCAAGTACCTGTGGTGGGCGTTCGCCATGCTCGCCATCTCCGCCGTGGGGCTGCCCGCCTACTGGTTGCGGGAGCCCTACCGGCAGCAGGGCGCGGGCCTCGACCGGGGCACCGCCTACTTCGACGCCAAGGCCGTGCAACGGGGCGAGGAGTACTTCCAGGCGTCGCCGGGCAACCCACCCACGCCCCGGGAGCCCCACTTCGGTTGCGAGACGTGCCATGGCGTCAAGGGCATCGGTGGGGTGGCCACCTACACCATCACCGACGAGGCCAACCCCGACGCCCCTCCGCGCCAGGTGCAGTGGCAGGCACCGGCGCTGAACACGGTGATGCTGCGGTATCGCCCGGAGGAGGTCCGCCACATCCTCGTCTACGGCCGGCCCGGCACCCCCATGCCGGGGTGGGGAGTCGAGGGCGGGGGCGCCCTCAACGACCAGCAGCTCGACGACCTCATCGCCTTCCTGCAGAGCATCACCCTCGATCCGGCGAAGGTGAAGGAGGAGTCCCTGGCCCAGTACGGCACTGACGGGACCAAGCTGTTCGAGGGCTACTGCGCCCGCTGCCACACCCAGGGTGCGTCCTACGGTGAGCCCGGCGTACCGGGCGGCGGCGCGTTCGGACCGGCGCTCACCGGCGGCGCGACGCTGCGCCAGTTCCCCACCGTCGACAGCCACGTCGAGTGGGTGGCGGAGACGGCGCCCATCGGAAGCCTGTACGGCGTCCGGGGCCAGAGCTCGGGGCGCATGCCCTATTTCGGCGAGATGCTCACCGCCGAGCAGATCGATGCCGTCGTCGCCTACGAGCGCGGCCTGTGAGCGTCGAGCTGCTCGCCGCCCTCAGCTGGGACCCCACCGTCAAGGGCGGGCTCTACGTCCTCCTCGCGTTCGTCATCCTGTGCGGGTCCGCCTACCTGCTGCTGAGCACCAACGTCGGGTCCCGCCTGGGGTTCCAGTTGGCCGCCGCCGGGCTGTTCGGGTTCATGGTCATCATCGGCGCGGTGTGGTGGGTGTACGGGATCGGCCCCCAGGGACCGGCCCCGGCGTGGGAGCCCCGGCTCACGGTCTCCGGCGACCTGGCCCGGACCGAGTCCGAGACGCTGGAGGGCTTCCCTCGGGGCTGGAAGAAGCTGGAGTTCACCGACCCGATGGTGGCCGACGCCCAGGCGGTGGTCGACGCCGAGCTGACGGCCGAGGACGGCGGGCTCTTCGAGAGCCCCGGCGACTACCTGCCGGTGGCCGCGTACGAGAAGGGCGGTGAGACCTACAGCGTCCTGCCGTTCCTCAACTTCCGCCCGTTCAACCTGTGGCACAAGCCGCACTATCTGGTGGTGCAGGTGCAGCCCGTGCTGGAGCAGGAGGCGCCGCCGGGTGGCCCGCCCCCCCGTCCCGAGGTCGACCCGGCCCAGGCTCCGGTGGCGGTGGGGATGATCCGGAACCTCGGCGCCCTCCGGCGCAACCCGGCCGTCGCCACCATCTCGTCACTGCTGATCTTCGGCTTGCTGGTCTACCAGCTGCACACCCGCGACAAGGAGGCCATGGCCAAACGGGCGTGACCCATGTCGCCCGTCGCTCGCTCCCCTCCGCCCACGGCCTCGCGACCCTCCTGGTTGAGGGGCTATGGTGACCGCGGCAGAGATGGCTCAGTACCTTCCGCTCCTCGTGATGCTGGTCCTGGCGACGGTCTTCGCCGGGGGCTCGTTCCTGGCCTCCCAGCTCCTCGCCCCGAAGCGCCCCACGGTGCCGAAGTCGACACCCTACGAGTCGGGCATCGTCCCCGACCGCGGCCCGGCCGAGCGCTTCCCGGTGCGCTTCTACCTGGTGGCCATGATCTTCATCATCTTCGACATCGAGATCATCTTCCTGTTTCCCTGGGCGGTCATCTACCGCCAACTCGGTGCGTTCGGGCTGTTCGAGATGCTCTTCTTCGCCGTGGCCGTGTTCGTGTCGTTCATCTACCTGGTGGGCAACGGCGCCCTGAACTGGGGGCCGCCGAAGGGCGAGCGCGCCACGCCCTCCTCGGAGCGCTCCGCCACCTCCACCATTCGCCGGGTGGGAGTCGACCGCTCGCCGCACCCGGGTGAGGCGGCCTAGTGGGCCTCGAGGACCTCAACCACAACTTCCTCACCGGGAAGCTGGAGGACGTGGTGAAGTGGGCCCGCCGCAACAGCGTGTGGCCCAACACCTTCGGGCTGGCGTGCTGCGCCATCGAGATGATGGCCACCGGCGCCGCCCACTTCGACCTGGGCCGTTTCGGCATGGAGGTGTTCCGGGCGTCCCCTCGTCAGGCCGACCTGATGATCGTGGCCGGCCGGGTGTCGCAGAAGATGGCGCCCGTCCTGCGCCACGTCTACGACCAGATGGTCGAGCCGAAGTGGGTCATCTCCATGGGGGTCTGCGCCTCCAGCGGAGGGATGTTCAACAACTACGCCATCGTGCAGGGCGTCGACCAGATCGTTCCCGTCGACGTCTATGCCCCCGGCTGTCCCCCGGGTCCGGAGACGCTGATGCACGCCATTCTCACGCTCCACGAGTTGATTCGCACCGGCGAGATCACCACCCGCCGGGCCGAGACGGGCGCCGGCGCCGGGGTCTCCGCCGACCGTCCGGTGGCCGTCGGCACGCCGAAGTAGTGGCGAGCGACGCCGAGCCGGCGGTGGAGCCCGCGGAGAGCGACGGTCAGGCGCTCATCTACGGATGCCCCTCGGAGCTGGGCCGCGGGAACCAGCTGGTGATCCATCCCGACCGCGCCCGCTACCTCGACGTCGTCCGGGCCCTGAGTGACGACGGCTACCGGATGTGCGTCGACCTGTGCGGGGTCGACTACCTGCTCGACCCCGATCGTCCCCTGCCCGCCGGCGTTCGTCCCGAGCGCTTCGAGGTGGTCGTCAATCTGCTCTCGTTCGACCCGCCCCGCCGTCTCCGGATCCGGCTGCAGGTGCCGGTCGCCGACCCCACCGCGCCGTCGTTGTTCGAGCTCCACCCAGGCACCGAGGCCATGGAGCGGGAGGCCTACGACATGTACGGCATCGTCTTCACGGGCCACCCCGACATGTCCCGCATCCTGATGCCCGACGACTGGGAGGGCCACCCCCTGCGCAAGGACTACGGGATCGGCCGCATCCCGGTGCAGTTCAAGGGCTCACCCCCGCCGCGATGAGCGAGGTCGGGGTCCGCGAAGGCAGGCAGGAGATGCAGCCCCGTTCGGCGACGACCGGGGTGGAGGCCCTGCGCGAGATGGGCGCCGTCCTGCGCGTCCCGCACCTGCGCGACGACGTCGAGTCGGAGCCGACCGACGACGACACCATGATCATCAACATGGGCCCTCAGCACCCCAGCACCCACGGCGTGCTCCGGGTGATGCTGGAGCTGCAAGGGGAGACGGTCCTGCGGGCCAAGCCGGTGATCGGCTACCTCCACACCGGTATGGAGAAGCAGGGTGAGGACCTCACCTACCTCCAGGGCCCCACCAACGTCACGCGGATGGACTACATCTCGCCCATGTTCAACGAGCTGGTGTTCTCGATGGCCGTCGAGACCCTGCTCGGCCTGGAGGTGCCACCGCGGGCCACGTGGATCCGGATGCTCATGTGCGAGCTGAACCGGATGTCGTCGCAGGCCGTCTGGCTGGCCACCAACGGCATGGACCTGGGCGCCATCTCCATGATGATCTACGGCTTCCGTGAGCGGGAGATGATCCTCGCCTTCTTCGAGAAGTGCTCCGGGCTGCGGATGAACCACAACTACATCCGTCCCGGCGGGGTGGCGGCCGACCTTCCCGACGGTTGGCGCGACGAGGTCCTCCACATCCTCGACGTGTTCCCCGGGCGCCTCGACGAGTACGACGCCCTGCTCACGGGCCAGCCCATCTGGCAGGAGCGCACCCAGGACGTCGGGCTCATCACCGCCGACGAGTGCATCGCCCTGGGCATCACCGGGCCCACGCTGCGCTCCACGGGCGTGGAGTGGGACCTGCGCCGGCACATGCCGTACCTGTTCTACGACCAGGTCGATTTCGACGTGATCGTGGGTCGATACGGCGACACCTTCGACCGCTACGCCATCCGCCTCAACGAGATCCGGGAGTCCATCAAGATCGTCCACCAGATCCTCGACCTGATGCCGGCGGGCGACTATCGGGCCCAGGACAAGAAGGTGACGCCGCCGCCCCGGGGCCGCATCGACGAGTCGATGGAGGCCCTCATCCACCACTTCAAGATCTTCACCGAGGGGTTCAAGGTACCCGAGGGAGAGGTGTACGTGGCCGTCGAGTCACCGCGCGGCGAGCTGGCCTGCTACCTGGTCTCCGACGGCTCGGCCAAGCCGTACCGCCTCCACGTCCGGGGACCGTCCTTCGTGAACCTCCAGGCCCTCCCGCACATGATGCGCAACGGGCTGATCGCCGACGCGGTCGCCATCATCAGCACCCTCGACCCCGTCATGGGCGAGGTCGACCGGTAGTGGCGCGGCTCACCCCCGAGAACGTCCGGCGGGCCAAGGAGCTCATCGGGCTGTACCCGCAGTCCCGCTCGGCGCTCATCCCCATGCTCCACATCGCCCAGGAGCAGGACGGGTGGCTGACGCCGGAGGCCATGGAGCACGTCGGGGAGCTGCTCGACCTGGACCCGGCCGAGGTGTACGGCACGGCCAGCTTCTACGACATGTTCTTCACCGCCCCCGTCGGTCGCCACCTGATGTCGATCTGCACCAACCTGGCCTGCCTGCTCAACGGGGCCGAGGAGCTGCTCGAGCATGCCGAGCGGCGCCTGGGAGTCGCGGCCGGCGGGACCACTCCCGACGGTGAGTTCACGCTCGAGGAAGTCGAGTGCATCGCCTTCTGCGGCGCCGCTCCCTGTCTGGCCGTCAACTGGCGCTTCTTCGGCAACATCGGTGGAGACGACTTCGACCGCCTGGTCGACGACCTGGCCGGCGGACGGTTGGCCGACGAGGTGCCCCCCCACGGCACCCTGTCCCGGGTCCGCCGCCAGGTAGGCCTGCTTGCCGCCACCGGCGCCGACCACGGGCCGCGGCGGGCCCACGAGGCCGGCGACCCGTCCGCTCCGGTGGGCGCCCCGGCGGGGAGCACTGTCGACACACGAGGTGAGCCGCAACCAGCCGGTCGCCAGTCCGCTGACGCGGCCGGCGGTCAGGCCGCCCAGATCGCCAAGACCGGCGAGGGCGGGACGAAGGAAGGGGCCTGATGATCACCGACGCCGAGGCCATCGTCTCCAATCGGGTGGGGGCGCCGAACTCGTGGGGGCTGCGGGCATACCTCGGGTCCGGCGGCTACCAGGGACTGCGCAAAGCGCTGGCCATGGGGGCGGAGGCAGTACGTGACGAGGTCATGACCGCCAACATCCTGGGCCGGGGCGGGGCTGGGTTCGAGGCAGGCAAGAAGTGGTCGATGCTGCGCCAGGCCGAGCCGTCGTACCTCGTCATCAACGGTGACGAGAGCGAGCCGTGCACGTTCAAGGACCACATGCTCATGGAGGAGGATCCCCACCAGATCATCGAGGGCACCCTGATCTGCGCGTTCGCCGTCGGTGCCAGCCAGGCCTTCATCTACGCCCGGGGCGAGTTCGCCCTCGGCATCGAGCGGATGACCGCGGCGCTCAACGAGGCGTACGCCCACGGGGCGGTGGGGCGCGACATCTTCGGCTCCGGGTTCTCCATCGACGTGGTGGTGCATCCGGGGGCCGGCGCCTACATCTGCGGAGAGGAGACCGCTCTGCTCGAGAGCCTCGAGGGCAAGCGCGGCTTTCCTCGCGACAAGCCGCCCTACTTCCCGGCCGTCATCGGCCTGTACAAGGCTCCGACCATCGTCAACAACGTCGAAACCGTCTCCAACCTGCCGTGGGTCGTCCAGCACGGCGGCGAGGCCTTCGCCGCCCTGGGTGCCGGCCGCTCCACCGGCACGCGGCTCTTCTCGCTCTCCGGGCACGTCAAGCGGCCGGCCAACTACGAGATCGAGATGTCGAAGACGACCTTCTACGACCTGATCTACGACCCCCGCCTCGGGGGCGGCATCCGCGACGACAACCAGCTGAAGGCCTTCGTCCCCGGTGGCGTCTCCGCCCCGTGGTTCAACCACGAGCACCTCGACATGGGCCTCGACCAGGACACCGTCGGAAAGGCCGGCTCGATGCTGGGGTCGGGGTCGGTCGTGGTCATGGACGAGACCACGTGCATGGTGCGCGCCGCGCTGCGGATCACCCGTTTCTTCCACCGTGAGTCCTGCGGCCAGTGCACGCCGTGCCGGGAGGGCGGGGGCTGGCTGGAGAAGATCCTGCGCCGCATCGAGGACGGCGCCGGCCGCGAGGCCGACCTCGACCTGCTCCTCGACGTCTGCGACAACATCGCCCCCGGCCTGACGTGGCCGCCGCAGAAGACCACCATCTGCGTGCTGGGCCCCTCCATCCCGTCGGCCATAACCTCCGCCATCAGGATGTTCCGCGACGAGTTCCTCGTCCACATCAAGGAGGAGCGCTGCCCGTTCTCGCGGGTCGAACCCTCCCGGGCGGTGGCGCCGTGAGCGACGAGAGCAAGACCGAGGAGTCGCTCAGCATCCTCGTCGACGGCCGGGCCATCGAGGCCCGCCCGGGCGAGATGGTCATCGCCGCGGCCGAGCGGGCCGGCGTCTACATCCCCCGCTTCTGTTACCACCCTCGGATGAAGCCGGTGGGCATGTGCCGCATGTGCCTGGTCGAGATCAAGGGGCCGCGCGGCTTCGCCCTGCTCCCGGCCTGCTTCGTGCCCGTGGCCAAGGACCAGGAGGTGGTCACCACCTCGGCCAAGGTGAAGAAGGCCCAGGACGGGGTGCTCGAGTTCCTGCTCATCAACCACCCGCTCGACTGCCCGGTGTGCGACCGGGGCGGCGAGTGCCCGCTGCAGGACCAGACCTTCGCCTTCGGACCCGGCGAGAGCCGGTTCGTGGAGGAGAAGCGTCACTGGGCCAAGCCCATCCCGATCAACCCGCTCGTCGCCCTCGACCGCGAGCGCTGCATCCAGTGCGCCCGCTGCACCCGTTTCGCCGAGGAGGTGGCCGGCGACCCCATGATCGATTTCGTGGGCCGGGCCGACCATACCGAGGTGAACACGTTCCCGGGCCGTCCCTTCGTCTCCAACTTCAGCGGCAACGTGGTCCAGATCTGCCCGGTGGGCGCGCTCACGGCCACGCCGTACCGGTTCCGCGCCCGCCCCTGGGACCTGGAGACGGTGGAGTCCACCTGCACCGCCTGCGCCGTCGGCTGCCGGATGGCGCTGCAGTCGTCGGCCAACCGCCTGATCCGCCACCTCGGCGTCGACAGCGACCCGGTCAACCACGGCTGGTTGTGCGACAAGGGCCGGTTCTTCTACGAGGCGCTCGACCGTCCCGAGCGCTTGACCGGCCCGCTGGTGCGCCGGGGCGACGAGCTGGTGGAGACCACCTGGACCGAGGCCATGCAGGCCGTGGCCGACGGGTTGGCCAGGGCGCGCGACGAGTCCGGGCCGGGATCGATCGCCGTGCTCGGGGGCGCCCGCCTGGCCAACGAGGACGCCTACGCGTGGGCCCGCCTGGCCAAGGGGGTGCTCGGCACCGACAACGTGGACGCCCAGCTGGGCGACGGGCTTCCGGCCGAGGCCGTGTTGGGGCTGCCCAGGGCCACCATCGACGAGGCCTGCCGGGCCGGCGCCGTGGTGCTGCTCGGGCCGGACGTCAAGGAGGAGCTGCCCGTCCTGTACCTGCGCCTGAAGGCGGCGGCCGACG
>JALYGL010000201.1 GCA_030777125.1 Actinomycetota bacterium | reverse complement strand
AGGCCTCGTCGCGCACGAACGAGAACGTGTGGCCGGCGTCGGGCCCGATGGCCAGCGCCCCTCCCCGGAGCCAGGCGCAGACCAGCCGCTCACCCTGGTTGCCCGGCCGGGGGTCCGGCGTGTCGCCCCGGGGGGCCACGTTGTGGAACACGACCCGTTCGGCCGGCCCCGGCGGGAGGGCCAGTTGGGCGACACAGAACCCGGCGGAGATGGTGTCGAACGCAGGCACGGGAACGGTGACCAGCGTCGCCCCGGGGACGTGCCAGGCCAGGCGCTGGCAGACTTCGGCGAAGGCCAGGTCGCCGGGACCGTAGTCGGCCACCACGTGGATGAGCATGCGCCTGTCTAGCGCGGGCTCACCCCGGACCCTGGCGTCAGGTCACCCTGATGTTGATCATCTCCTTGGGCGGTCCGGGCGTCTCCTCGTCGGTGTCCTCGGCCACGATCACGTAGTTCCCCGGCCTGAAGTCGGCGGTCACGAAGTAGCTGGTGACGCCCTCCAGGTCGAAACCCCCGAACACGATCTGGCCGGGAAGGGTCCTGGTGACGCCCTTGGCCGGGGGCTCCTCGCTCTCGAACAGAGTGACGAAGGCGGCGTCGAGCTGCTCGTAGGTCGTTCCCTGGTTCAGCCGGGCCAGGGTGGGCTCCAACTGCTCGCTGCCGGCGGCGGCCTCGAACCGGAGCGTGTGCCGGCCGGCGGTGAGCGTGGTCGGGCCCTCCACCGCCCGGCCCGGCGCCAGCCGGTAGGTGGCGTCGGCCGTCGGCGGCGCCGGGGCCTGCCCGGCGACCACGTCGAGCTGGCCGACCATGCCCTTGGTGAAGTGGGGAGCGCCTTCTCCCTCGGTCGGGATGAAGCAGAGCAGGGCGTACGAGCCCGGCTGGAGGTTGGGCACCGTCACCTCGGCCGACTCACCGGGGCTCATGAAGTGCCCGGGCAGGCCGATCTCGTCGAGGATCTCCGCGGTGGGGTTTTGGCGCTCCTCCTCGCCCTGCCCGGCGGCACCGCCCGCTGCGGTGGTGGAGGGGCTCGACGTGGTGGTCGCTCTCGCCGTCGTGGTCGTCGCGCCTCGGGCCGTGGTGGTCGTCGCGCCTCGGGCCGTGGTGGTCGTCACGCCCCCGGCCGCGGTCGTCGACGGGCCGCCGCCCTCGCCGCCTCCGCCCGGAGGGCCGGCCTCTTGCAGCGCCCTCTCGAGGTCGGCCAGCGTCTTGCCCGCCTTGAACTTGCCCATGGCGATCATGTGGAACTCGGAGCCCTTGTTGGCGATCCGCAGCGTTCCGCCGGCGATGAGCGGCCCGCTCACCTGGTAGGCGTGGTCGACCATGTCGATGGTGACGGTGGCCGAGCCCTGGGGCCCGGTGGTCGTCGTGGGCTGGGCGGCCGGCTCGTCTTCGTCGTCGCCGCACGCCGCCAGCCCCATGGCCATGACGGCCGACAACGCGAGGGCCGTGATCCTTCTCCGACGCAAGGACACCATCCCCACCCTCCTTGCTGTATCGCTATAGGCGCGAGGAACCTACCGACCGCCCTGCGTGGTGTCAACGGCCTAGGCCAGCAGTTCTGCGAGGCGCGAGAAGAAGGCCGATCGGGCCATCACCTGGTCGCAGCCCGCAGCCGCGGCCGCGTCCATGACGTCGCGGGCGGTGTGGTTGGCGAAGCCGATCACCCTGCCCTTGATCGACGGCAGGGCGTCGACCACGCCCGCCCGGGTGAGGTCCACGACGACCAGGTCGGCGTCGACGGCGGCGGCCGGCAGCGCCGCCGGGGACGTCACGAAGGTGGCGTCGGGCGCCACCGCCTTGACCTTGGACCGGTCCATCAGGTCGGGGACGTAGGCGACGACGCGGGTCACTGGTGGCGCTGGAGATGGGTGAACGCCTTGGCCGCCCCCCAGGCGATGCCGAGGTCGTGCAGCGACGGGTCGACGTCGGCGAACGTGGCCGGGACCAGGTCGTAGACGTCGTCGGGGAACAGGCGCTCCTGCTGCGGGTCCCGGGGAACCGGCGGGACGGACGCGTCCCGCAGCACCGCCGTCGGGTACCGCACCGCGGCCCGCAGGATGGACAACGGCGTCGTCCGCTGCTCGTCGAAGTTCAGCGTCAGCAGGGCCCGCACCTCCGCCCCCACCTCGGCCTGGGCCCGGCGACCGGCCTCCCGCGACGCCTCCCGCACCGCCGGGCCCCGCTCCGGCAGCCGGAGGGCGACCGAGCGCTCCACCCACCCCGGCAGGGCGGCCTCGATGGCCGACGCCAGCGCCGTAGCATGCTCCTGCACCACGTCCATGGTGCCCGAAACGGAGCCGTCCCCTGAAACCACGCCCCCAGCCACCGCCCCCCGGACCCGGTCGGGAGTCGGTGTGGGCCTATCCCCGGCCGCCGCGCGTGGAAGCGGTGCGGAGCCAGGTGGAGGTCGTCTTCGACGAGCACACCATCGCCGTCACCCTGTCGCCCCTGCGCGTGCTGGAGACCAGCCACCCGCCGGTGTACTACCTGCCGGTCGGCAGCGTGATCCCCGGCTGCCTGGTGCGCAGCAGCCGGACCTCGTTCTGCGAGTTCAAGGGTGTGGCCACGTACTACAGCGTCGTCCACCGCGACCAGGTCGCCACCGACGCGGCGTGGGGCTACGACGACCCGTCACCCGGCTACGAGGCCCTCGCCGGCCATGTCTCGTTCTACCCGGCCACGATGGACGCCTGCCTGGTCGACGGCGAGGTCGTCACCGCCCAGCCCGGCGGCTTCTACGGCGGCTGGATCACCTCGAAGGTGGAGGGCCCGTTCAAGGGCGAGCCCGGCACCGAGGGCTGGTAGCCGGCCGGGCTAACGGCAGTCGACGCAGCGGTCGTCGCCGGCCACGAACTGCCCGGCGGCCTTGTACATCCGGCACTGCGGGCACAGCATGGTCGCCGGCGGCCGACGGGACAGCACCGCCGGCGGGCGACGCCGAGAGGGCGCCGACGGCGTGTGCTGC
>JALYGL010000200.1 GCA_030777125.1 Actinomycetota bacterium | reverse complement strand
CCGAGGGTGAGCATCATGTTGGCCAGGTCGACGGCCTGCCGCCACGGGGACGGGCGCACCTCGCCGAAGGCCACGTCGATGAGCCGGATGCGGCTCTCGTGCACCAGGACGTTCGACGGCTTGATGTCGCGGTGGGCGACACCGGCGTCCCACATCCGGCGCACGGCGAGGAGGGCGTCGTCGATGAGGGCGTCGTTGGCCTCCACCTCCCCGAGCTCCACCGCCCCGGCGAAGAACTCGGTGACCAGGAGGTACTCGCGCTCGGGGGTCATCTCCACGAACCCGTAAGGCTCGGCCGTCGGAAGCCCGGCCGACTTCATCACCCGCAGCAGGTAGTCCTCGTACTGCACCAGCCGGCGGACGGTCGAGAACGAGGCTTCGTCCTCGAGCCGGCCGTAGAGGAGCGTTCGGCCCAGCTTGTACCAGCGGTCGGCCCGGAGGTGGTTGGCGGCGTAGAGCTTGGCGAACAGGAAGGTCTCGGGATCGCCGTCGACCCGGATGCGCAGGGGTGTTGAACCGGCCGAGCCGGCCAACCCGAACGGCTTCACCTCCAGCACGCACAACCCCAACTGCTCCTCGAGGGCCCGCTTGATGGCCTCTCCCCGGGGCCCGCCCACGTCGAGGTGGGCCGACCGTCCACGGCGGTACGTGACCGGGAATACGTCGTTCGGGGTGAGGAGCCGGAAGGCGAGCAGCGGGACGGACACGCCCAGGATCACGCTGGTGATGACGTCGCTGGGGTGGTCGACTCCCAGGTAGACCCGGGCCAGGCCCAAAGCCAGGATCAGGCCCCCGCTCACCCACTTGGCCGTCTGCCGCCACTTCCCCTGGGGGACGAGCGCGTAGGTCAGACCGATGAGGGCGACGGAGAGGTCGGCCACCGGCTGCGACGGGTGGGCGAACCCCTCCCAGCTCCCCAGGATGGGGACGCCGAACGGGCGGGGACGGGGCATGATCGTGGCCAGGGTGGCGCCGATGCCCTTGACCACCATGTAGGAACCGAGGAACACCAGGGTGTGGCGCACCCGCTTGAACAGCAGGGGTACGAGCAGTGACGACCAGGCCAGCACCCGCAGGGTCCACTCCGAGCCGAGGGCATGGAGGCCGCGCATGACCCGGGTGAGAGCCGAGTTGCGCAGTTCGGCCACGGCTGCCAGCACGTCGCGGTCGAGCCGCTCGAAGGGGGACTGGATGGCGCCGCCGGTGAGCACGGCTCCGAACCAGAACAGGACCACGAACGCACCCAACAACGTCCAGTAGCGGCCGCTGCGGTGGAGCTGGCGGGGGAGCGGCGGAGGCTCGCCGGACGGCCGCCGACGCGTGGTGGGCCCGGCTCGTAACCGGCCAGGCGCGCGGACGTCGCGCAGCGCCCGGTTGCGATCGTCGCGGGCCTCCTGGCGCGAGATGGCCACGAACGAAGGCTAACCGTCCCGGAAGTGTTTTCCGAAGGCGAGAATGGCACCATGCCGTCGCTCCGGCCGGTGGTCGTCGCCGTCGCCTTCCTGACCGTCGCCGTCCTCGGCGCGTGCCGGTCCGAGACCGCGGAGGAGTCAGCCCCGGAGCGGGATCCGGCGGTGGTCACGGTCGGGTCGTTCACGTTCTCCGAGAGCCGGACCCTGGCCGAGATCTACGCCCAGCTGCTGGCGGCGAGGGGCTTCCGGGTGGAGCGGGCCCTCGACCTGGCCTCCCGCGAGGTGGCCGAGCCGGCTCTGGAGCAGGGCGCCATCGACCTGCTACCCGAGTACCTGGGCACTGCCCTCGCCTTCGTGGAGGGCCCGAGCGGCCCCCTGAGCGTGACGGAGGGTGCGACCGGGCCTCCGGGCGGGACGCCCGGTGCCAGCGGCTCTCCCCCCCTCGGGCGGGACGCGGGCCCGAGCGGTTCCCTGAGCAGGATGGAGGCCCACCAGAGGCTCCGTCAGGCCCTCGCCGCCCGGGGCGTGACCGTACTGTCCCCAGCCGCGGCCGAGAACAAGAACGGCTTCGTCGTCACCCAGGCCACAGCCCAACGCCTGGGCGTGCGCACCATCAGCGACCTGCGCCCGGTGGCCGGTCAGCTCACCATCGGCGGCCCGCCGGAGTGCCCTTCCCGGCGGTTCTGCCTCCAGGGCCTCCGTGACGTCTACGGACTGGAGTTCCGGCGGTTCCAGCCCCTCGACGTGAGCGGGCCGGCCACGGTGGCCGCCCTCGAAGGCGGCGAGATCGACGTGGCCATGCTCTTCACGTCCGACGGGAACGTGGGCCGGGCCGACTTCGTCCTGCTCGAGGACGACCGCCGGCTGCAGCCCCCGGAGAACGTCGTCCCCGTCGTGCGCACCGACGTCACCGAGCGCCACCCGACGCTGGCCGGCATCGTGGAGCAGGCCACGGCCCTGCTCAAGGCCGAGGACCTGGTGGCGCTCAACCGCAGGGTCGACCTGGACCGGCTGTCGCCGGCGGACGCGGCCGCTGAATGGCTCAGGATGCACGGGCTGCTCTGACGCCTCTCCCCCGCCGGCAGAGGTCTGGGACACTTGGGCATGGGCCAGCGGTCCCCCGGGGGTTACCTGGAGAAGCCCGTCCCCGGCGTGGTCCGGTGGGGGCTCGCCCTGCTGGCGTCGCTGGGGCAGTGGGCGTCGTCCACGTCGGTCTCCCTCCGCCGGAGGCGCCGAGGCGTGGCCCCGCCGGTCGCCGTCCCGGGCGGCGCCCCGGTGGTGATCCGGGGCACCGCCCTGCCCACCGACGCCAAGACCTACCTGGTCCTGCCGTTCGAGGTCGCAGCCGGCACGACGCGGGTGGAGGTCGACTACGACTGGAGGCCGCTGCCGCCCGCCCTGCCGGAGAACCCGCTGACCCAGACCGTGCTCGACCTGGGCCTGTGGGACGAGAAGGGCTACCGGTCGGCCGACGGCTTCAGAGGGTGGTCGGGCAGCCGGGCCCGGAAGATCTTCGTCCAAGCCGACGCGGCCGAGCGCGGGTACCGGCCCGGCCCCGTGAATCCCGGGGTCTGGTACGCCGAGCTGGGCTTGGCCGCCATCGGGCCCACGGGCGCGGACTGGACGGTCAAGGTGCGGGCCGTCGCCGCCCCGGTCGGCGAACCTCCCGTGGCCAGGCCCGTCGACCGAGCCCACGTGGCCAAGGCCGCGCCGGGCTGGTACCACGGCGACTTCCACATGCACGCCTGGCACTCCAACCCGAAGGGGCCGACCCCGGACGAGTTCGTGGCCTTCGCCCGGGCCGCGTCCCTCGACTTCACGCCCGTCACCGAGTACGTCGTCGGCCACCACTGGGACCAGTACGGCGACGTCCAGGAGGCCAACCCCGACCTGGTCATCTGGCCGGGGCGGGAGATCGTCACCTACTTCGGCCACGTGCAGTCGCTGGGCGAGACGCCCGGGTTCATCGAGTACCGGCACGGCTTCGAGGACGTGCACATCCGCGACATCCAGACGGGGGTGCGGGCCGGTGGCGCCCTGTTCCAGATCAACCACCCGACCACCTTCCCCGGGCCCCTGTTCCAGAGCTTCTGCCGGGGCTGCGCGTGGGAACTGGGCGACGAGATCGACTGGGACGCGGTCGACACCATGGAGGTTCTGACCGGGCCCGTGCTGGTCGATCCCGAGGAGTTCGGTCTGCCCGACGTGGGGATGCAGACGGTGAACCCGTTCTTCCGCCCGGCCGTCGACCTGTGGGAGGGCCTGCTCAACCGCGGCCACCGGATCACGGCCGTGTGCGGGTCCGACGACAAGAAGGGCGACAAGCTCGGGTCCTGCGCCACCTCGGTGTACGCCGAGCAGCTGTCCCGGCCGGCCCTCGTCGATGCCATCCGGGCCGGACGGGCGTACGTGCGCACCCGCGGGGTGGCTCACAGTCCGGCCCTGGAGATGGTGGCCACCACCGCCGACGGCCAGCGGGGCATCTTCGGCGACACGCTGGTCGCCTCCGCCGCCCAGGTCACGGTCACCGTCACCGGTGGCGCGGGTCAGGCCCTGCGGGTGGTTCGCAACGGCGACGACCTGGCCACGGTGCCGGTCATGGCCGACCCGTTCACCCACACGTTCACCGCCGAACGGGTGGCCGGCGAGGGCCCGCTCGGCACCTGGTACCGGGTGGAGACGTTCGACGCCCGGTCGCGCACCACGATCGGCAACCCGATCTTCCTGGGGGACCGGTAGGTGCCCGAGCTGCCGGAGATGCAGGCCCTGGCCGAGCGGCTGGAGGCAGCGGTCGGCGGGGCGACCTTCGAGCGAGCCGTGGCCATCCAGTTCTCGGCCCTCAAGACGTTCGCCCCGACACCGGAGTCGCTGGCCGGGCTGACCCTGACCGCGGTGGGCCGGCGGGGCAAGTACGTGCTCCTGGACCTAGAGGGCGGTTCCAGGATCGTGTTCCACCTCTCCCAGGGTGGGCGGGTCGACGTCGAGGACCCGCCCAAGGCCACCCGCCCCAAGTTCGGGGTGGTCCGCCTCACCTTCGCCGACCGTCCCTCGGTGCTGGTGAAGGAGTACGGCACCGAGCGCAAGGCCGGGTGGTGGGTCCTGGCCGAGGGCGACGACGGTCCCCTCGCCGGACTCGGGCCGGAGCCGTTCTCGGACGAGTTCGCCGAGGTGGTGGCGTCCTCCACCGACGGCCGCCGGGTCCACACCCTGCTGCGCGACCAGCGCACGGTGGCCGGCATCGGCCGGGGCTACGTCGACGACATCCTGCACCGGGCCAAGGTCTCGCCCTACGCCTCGCTGGCCTCTCTCGGGGGGCCTGAGCGGGCCGCGCTGGTGGAGGCCGTGCGCCAGGTGCTGACCGAGGGGCTGGAGGCGGAGCGACGCCGATCCGGCGGGCTGCCCACCAAGATCGGCGACCACTTCGCCGTCCACGGCCGCTCGGGCTCGCCGTGCCCGGTGTGCGGGGCCGACCTGCGCCGGGTGTCGTACGAATCGTACGAGGTGACCTACTGCCCGACCTGCCAGACCGGCGGCAAGGTCCTCGCCGACCGCCGCCTCTCCCGCCTGGTGCGCTGACCGCGGGTCAGGCCCGGCCGGCGCCCTCGAACACCGCCGCCTTGACCCCGCGCTCGGCCAGGACGGCGAGGAAGGGGCCGGGCTCGACCAGGCCGGCCAGACCGGCGGCGCCCGTCCGCGACAGCCGCCCGTCGACCGCCCACCGGGCGGCGACGGCGGCCACCACGCC
>JALYGL010000199.1 GCA_030777125.1 Actinomycetota bacterium | reverse complement strand
GAGCTGCCGGTGCTGTACCTGCGGCTCAAGGCGGCGGCCGAGGGCGACGTGGCCGTGGTCGAGCTCTCGCCGCAGCCCACCGGCATGTCCCGCTACTGCCGCACCACCCTGGCCTACCGGCCTGGGGAGGCGGGCCTGCTGGCCGAGGCCCTCGTCGCCGCCGACGACCCCGCCGGCGAGGTGGCCGGCGTTCCGGCCGAGTCCGTCGTGGAGGCCCGCCGGCTGCTCGGCAGCGAGGAGGCGGGCGAGCGAGGGGTCGTCGTGGTGCTGGGCCGGGCGTCGCTGGCCGAGTCCGGGGAAGGCATCGCCGCCGCCGCCGCCATCCTGGCCGCCGCCGTTCCCACGGCCCGGTTCCTCCCGGCGCTGCGCCGGGCCAACGTCATGGGCGCCCTGCTGGCCAAGCCGTACCGCTTCCGGGCCCGGCCGTGGGACCTGGAGCAGGTGGAGAGCACCTGCACCTCGTGTGCCTTCGGCTGCCGTGTGGCCGTGCAGTCCTCGGCCAACCGGCTCACCCGCTACCTCGGCATCGACAGCGACCCGGTCAACCACGGCTGGCTGTGCGACAAGGGCAGGTTCTTCTACGAGTCGCTCGACCGGCCGGAGCGGTTGACCACCCCGCTGGTGCGCCGGGGCGACGAGCTGGTGGAGGCCACCTGGACCGAGGCCATGCAGGCGTTCGCCGACGGCCTTCGCACCGCTCGTGACGGCACGGGCCCCAGTTCGATCGCGGTGCTCGGCGGCGCCCGCCTGGCCAACGAGGACGCCTACGCCTGGGCCCGGCTGGCCAAGGGGGTGCTGGGCACCGACAACGTCGACTGCCAGATGGGCGACGGCCTGCCGGCCGAGGTGGTCCTGGGCCTGCCCCGGGCCACGATCGACGAGGCGTGCGCCGCGCCCGCCCTGCTGGTGATGGCGCCCGACCTCAAGGAGGAGCTGCCCGTCCTCTACCTGCGGCTGCGGACGGCGGCGATCGACGGCGGGCTCAAGGTCGTCGAGCTGGTGCCCCAGCCGACGGCGCTCAGCCGGCACGCCGCCGTCACCCTGGTCCACCGCCCGGGGGAAGCGGCCGCCGTGGCCCGGGCCCTGGTCGCGGCCGGCGACCCGACGGACTCGGTTGGCGGGGTCCCCGCCGCCGCCCTGGTAAGTGCGCGCCGCGTCCTGTTTCCCGCTCAGGGGGCCGCTCGGGCCCCGGGCGCCGACCCCGGGGTGGTCGTCGTCCTGGGCCGGCCGTCGTTGGCCGAGCCGGCCACATCCACGGTCGACGCCGCCGGTGTCCTCGCCGGCGCCCTGCCCGAGGTCACCTTCCTGTCCGCCCTGCGGCGCGGCAACGTGCACGGCGCCCTCGACATGGGGCTGACGCCGGGCGTCCTGCCCGGGCGGGTGTCCCTGGGAGAGGGCCGGGAGTGGTACACGTCGGCGTGGGGCGGCGTGCCCGCCGAGGCGGGGCTCGACGCCGCCGGCATCCTCGCCGCGGCCGACAAGAACAGGATCCAGGCCCTCGTCCTGCTCGGAGCCGACCCGGCGTCCGACTTCCCCGATCGGGCCCTGGCCCGCCGGGCTCTGGCCGGGGTGGGGTTCACGGTCGCGGTCGACCTCTTCACGACCGGATCCACCCGCTACGCCGACGTGGTCCTGCCGGCGGCGGCGTTCGGCGAGCGCCCGGGCACGACTACGAACCTGGAGGGCCGCGTCACCCGGCTGGGCCAGAAGGTGACCGCTCCGGGCACCGCCCGTCCCGACTGGATGATCGCGGCCGAACTGGCGCTGCGCCTGGGGGGCGATCTCGGGTTCGACTCCATTGACGACGTCGCCGCCGAGGTGGCGCGGGTGGCTCCGTCTCATGCCGGCCTCACACCCGACCTGCTGTCGGCCAAGGCCAGCCGCGACGGTCTGGTCGTTCCTCTTTCCCGCCCCCAGAACGCGCCTGATCGCGGTCCCGACAGCGCCGTGGTCGACGACGAGTCCACCGCGCCCCAGGACCGGGCCCCGGGCACGTCGTCGCCCGAGGCCATTGAGGTGGCGGCCACCTACAGCCACCTGGGCACCGCCGTTCCGGAGAACGAGCCCGACGCCGACGCTCCCCTCCAGCCCCTCGCCGGCCTGCGTGGCCCGAACGCAGAGCCCGACGGCCGTCCCCCCACCATCCGGTTCTCGCCGGTGGCCGAAACCCGGCCGTCGCCCCCGGTCGACGCCTACTCTTTGCGCCTGGTGTCGAGCCGGTCGCTGTACGACGCAGGAGTGATGTCGCAGGGGTCACCGTCGTTGGCCGCCCTCGCCCCGGGAGCGCGTCTGCGGGCCAACCCGTACGACCTGGGCCGTCTGGGCCTCACCACCGGTGACCGGGTCCGGGTGACGTCGTCCCGGGGGTCGGTGTTCCTGGAGGCGGTGGCCGACGCCGCCGTCCTACGGGGGTCTGCCGCCCTCACCTTCAACCAGCCCGGCGAGGGCGCCGCCGATCTCATCGACGCGTCGCAGCCGGTCACCGACGTGCGGGTGGAGACGGTGTGATGGCGCGCCGCCACGCCTCCCTGGAGCACTGAGTGGACCCGCTCTTCGCCGACGGGGTCGACCTCACCGTCGTCCTCATCGTGCTGCTCAAGGTCGTGGTCGTCTTCGGCTTCCTGCTGGTGTCGGTGCTGCTCATGATCTGGTTCGAGCGCAAGATCCTGGCCGACATGCAGAACCGCATCGGGCCGGCCCGCGCCGGGCCGTGGGGCGTGCTGCAGACGATGGCCGACGGGATCAAGCTGTTCTTCAAGGAGGACATGCTCCCGGAGATGGCCGACCGCCGGATCTTCCGGCTGGCGCCCTACCTGTCGGCGGTGCCCGCCTTCGTCTCGTTCGCCATCATCCCGGTGGGCGGCACCATCTCCATCGCCGGCCGGGAAACCTACCTCCAGCTGGCCGACCCGCCTATCGGCATCCTGTTCCTCCTGGCCATGTCGTCGATCGCCGTCTACGGCATCATGCTGGCCGGGTGGTCGTCGGGGTCGAAGTACCCCCTGCTGGGCTCGGTCCGGGCCTCGGCCCAGATGGTGTCCTACGAGGCCGCCCTGGCCCTGGCCGTGGCCGCCGCCGTGCTGGCCACCGGGTCGCTGTCCACCCACGACATCGTGGAGGCCCAAGAGGTCTGGCGCTGGAACCTGTGGACGCTCGGTGCGGTCCCCTTCGTGGTGTTCGTCATCGCCGCCACTGCCGAAGCGAACCGCCCACCGTTCGACCTGGTGGAGGCCGAGCAGGAGCTGGTCGGCGGCTTCCACACCGAGTACACGGCCATCAGGTTCGCCCTCTTCTACCTGGCCGAGTTCATGAACACCATCACCATGTCGGCTCTGGCCGTCACCCTGTTCCTCGGGGGGCCCAACGGCCCCCGGATCGGGTTCCTGCCCGACCTGTGGCCGGTGGTGTGGTTCATGCTGAAGCTCGTCGCCTTCCTGTTCGTCTACATCTGGTTGCGCGCCACCCTGCCCCGCTTCCGGTACGACCAGCTCATGGACCTGGGCTGGAAGAAGCTGATACCGCTGTCGCTGTACTGGCTGCTGTTGATCGCCGCCCTCCGGGTCGGCGAGGACGAGGGGTGGAACCCGGTGGCCGTCCTGGGGGCCGGCGTCGGGGTCGGCATCGTGGGGTGGGCGGCCCTGAACGCGGCGCTCAAGCTCGGGCGCGCCCGTCCCGACTTGCTCACCGAGGAGCGACCCCCAGAGCGCGCCTCCCAGACGGAGGTACCTGTCTGATGGGCTACTTCGACGGCTTCAAGGTCACGCTGAAGCAGATGCGCCAACCGCGGGTCACCAACGAGTACCCGGACGAGAAGCGGCCGAAGTCGCCCCGGTTCCACGGTCGCCACGTGCTCAACCGGTACGAGGACGGCATGGAGAAGTGCATCGGGTGCGAGCTCTGCGCCGGTGTGTGCCCGGCCCGGTGCATCTACGTTCGCGGCGCCGACAACCCGCCCGACCAACCGGTGTCGCCGGGGGAGCGGTACGGGTTCGTCTACGAGATCAACTACCTGCGGTGCATCCACTGCGACCTGTGCGTGGAGGCCTGCCCCACCGAGGCCATCACCGAGTCGAAGCTGTTCGAGTTCTCGTTCACCAACCGCGAGGACGCCATCTACACCCGCGACGAGCTGCTGGTCGACGACGAAGGTCAGCCCAAGCACCTGCCGTGGGAGGACTGGCGGCCCGGCGACGAGGAGCACACCTCGGGCTGGGTCCGGGCCACGGCCCCGTCCGGCGCGGCTGCGTTCGAGGGCAAGGTGGCGTGGTCCGGCGAGCTCGGCTTCGGCGTCCGCGACCCGGAGAAGGGCCAGTCGGAGCCCGAGCGGGGCGCGCCTCCGGCTGGGGTGTCGTGATGGACTGGTTCGTCTTCAGCGTGGCCGGCCTGGCCACCCTGGCCGGCGCCCTCGGCGTCATCCTGTCGTCGAACCCGATCCACAGCGCGCTCATGCTGGTGATGACCCTGTTCGGCGTGGCCGTCCTCTTCGTGGCCCAGGCCGCCCACTTCCTCGCCGCGGTGCAGGTCATCGTCTACGCCGGCGCCATCGTCGTGCTCTTCCTGTTCGTGATCATGCTGCTGGGCGTGGACAAGTCCGAGGACGTCCGCACCGATCCGCTCAGGGGCCAGCGCCCCCTGGCCCTCCTGGCCGGGCTGCTCGTTCTGGGCGGGGTGCTGCTGCTGGCCCGGACCGCCTGGGTGTCCGGCGCCATGTCGACGGCCGGGCCCATCAGCGGCGAGGGTTCCAACGTGGAGAAGCTGGCCCGGACCCTTTTCACCAGGCACCTGTTGGCGTTCGAGATCACCTCGGTGCTGCTCGTGATCGCCGTGGTCGGCGCGGTCGTCCTGGCCCGGCGATCGTCGGAGACCCCCTCGTGACCGTCCCCGGGCCGTGGTACCTGGCCTTGGCCGCAATGCTGTTCGCCATCGGCGCCATCGGGCTGCTCGTGCGCCGCAACGTGCTGGTCATGTTCATGTGCATCGAGCTCATGCTCAACGCCGTCAACCTCACCTTCGTCACCTACGCCCGGCTTCTCGACGACATCGGTGGGCAGTCGGTGGTGTTCTTCGTCCTGGTGGTGGCCGCGGCCGAGGTGGTGGTCGGCCTTGGCATCATCGTCTCTATCTTCCGCCGCCGCGCCGACGCCACCGCTGACGACGTCTCCCTCCTGAAGGGGTAAGGGCCCGGCCGTGGTCGAAGCCGTCTGGCTCATTCCCGCCCTCCCACTGCTCGGGTTCCTCGTGCTGCTGGCCTTCGGGCGCCGCCTGGGCGACCCGCGGGCCGGTTACCTGGCCACGGCCATGATGGTCGCCGCCTTCGTGGTGACCCTCGGGGTCTTCGCCGACCTGATGGGAGAGCATCACGACCACCGATCCATCACCCGGACGTTGTTCACGTGGATCCCGTCCGGCGGTTTCCAGGCCGACGTCGGCTTCCTCGTCGACCCCCTGTCGGTCACCATGGCCCTCTTCGTCACCGGCGTCGGGGCGCTGATCCACCTCTACTCGATCGGCTACATGCACGGTGACGAGCGCTACCACCAGTTCTTCGTCTACCTGAACCTGTTCGCCTTCTCCATGCTGGTGCTGGTCCTGGCCGACAACTTCCTGCTCACCTTCCTGGGGTGGGAGGGCGTGGGCGCGTGCTCCTACCTCCTCATCTCGTTCTGGTTCGAGCGACCCACGGCGGCGGTCGCCGGCAAGAAGGCGTTCGTGGTCAACCGCGTCGGCGACTTCGGCTTCATGCTGGCCATGTTCCTGATCTTCGCCACCGTCGGCTCGCTGCAGTACACCGATGTCTTCGGGGCCGCCGGCGGGCTGCGGGAGGACACCGCCACCGCCATCGCCCTGCTGCTGTTCCTCGGTGCCGTCGGGAAGTCGGCCCAGCTCCCGCTCTACATCTGGCTGCCCGACGCCATGGAGGGCCCCACTCCCGTCTCGGCCCTCATCCATGCCGCCACCATGGTCACCGCGGGCGTGTTCCTGATGGTCCGGGTGAACCCCATCCTCGACGTCGCCCCCGGTGCGGAGACGCTGATCGCGGTCGTAGGGGTCGCCACCGCCTTCTTCGCGGCCACGGTCGCCTGCGCCCAGAACGACATCAAGAAGGTGCTGGCCTACTCCACGGTGTCCCAGCTCGGCTACATGTTCCTCGCCGTGGGCTCGGGCGCGTACGCCGCCGCCATCTTCCACATGGTCACCCACGCCTTCTTCAAGGCCCTGCTGTTCCTCGGCGCCGGCTCCGTCATCCACGGCATGCACGACGAGCAGGACATGAAGCGGATGGGCGGCCTGAAGCGGTGGATGCCAGTCACCAGCCTCACCTTCATCGTGGGGTGGCTGGCCATCGCCGGGGTCCCGCCGTTCGCCGGCTTCTGGTCCAAGGACGACATCCTGATCAACGCGTGGGAGAAGAGCCCGGTGCTGTGGGCGGTGGGGCTGGTGACGGCCCTGCTGACCGCCTACTACATGAGCCGGCAGGTCTTCCTCGTGTTCTACGGCGGGGAGCGGTGGCGCGAGGGGGCGGCGCCGAAGTCACCTGTCGCCGCCGAGGCCCAGCCGGACCACGAGCCCGCCGCCGCCACCGGGGCCCACGGCGACTTCAAGCCGCACGAATCGCCCCGCGTCATGGTGGTACCCCTGGTGGTGCTGGCCGGGCTGGCCGCGGTGGGCGGGCTCATCAACCTGCCGTTCAGCGACTTCCTCCACCTCGAGCACTGGCTCGAGCCCGTCTACGGCGACCGGCTCCACCACCTCACGTCGGGTACCGGCACCAAGGTCACCCTGCTCCTGGTCACCACCGGGGCCGCCCTGGCCGGCATCGGCATCGCCTACCTCATCTACATCCGCCACCGGGCCCGGGAGACCGCGGTCGAGCCCAGGGTGCTCCAGCGGGCGTGGTACGTCGACGACTTCTACCGCGGCACGGTGGAGGCGCCCGGCCGGGCGCTGGCGAACTGGAGCGCCTACGTGTTCGACCGCAAGATCATCGACGGGGCCGTCAACGGCGTGGGCGCCCTCGTCCGGGCCGGCGGCAGCCGCCTTCGCGCCGTGCAGACGGGCTTCGTCCGCAACTACGCCCTCGGCGTGGCCGGCGGCGCCGTCGCCGTGCTGGCCTACGTCCTGACCCGGACGGCGTGATGGAGGACCTGCCGCTCCTCACCGTCCTCGTCGTGCTCCCGGCCGTCGGCGCCCTGGCCGTGGCCCTCGTCCCGAGGGACCGCGACGACACGGCCCGGATCCTGGGGCTCGTCGTCTCCGTCGCCGTGGCCGTCGTCAGCATCGGCGTCCTCGTCGCCTTCGACGGCGACGACGGTGGCTTCCAGCTGGTGTCGGAGCACGCCTGGATCCGGTCCTTCGGCATCTCCTGGAAGCTCGGCGTCGACGGCATCTCCCTGTTCCTGGTCCTGCTCTCCGGGCTGCTGTTCCCGTTGGCCATCGCCGGCCCGCGGGTCCACCGCGACCAGAGGGGCTACACGGCCTGGATGCTCCTCCTCGAGGCCGGGTGCCTGGGCGTGTTCCTGTCGCTCGACCTGTTCCTGTTCTTCCTGTTCTGGGAGGTCGTGCTCGTCCCCATGTACTTCCTCATCGGGGGATGGGGCTACGAGCGCCGGGTGTACGCCACCCTGAAGTTCTTCCTCTACACCATGGTCGGCTCGGCCCTGATGCTGGTCGGGATCCTGGCCGTGGCCTTCCTGCACGAGCAGGAGACGGGCCGGCTCACGTTCGACCTCGTCGCTCTGGCCCGAGACCAGTCCATCGCCGCCGACACCGCCCGCTGGCTGTTCCTCGCGTTCGCGGCGTCGTTCGCCATCAAGGTGCCGATCTTCCCCCTGCACACGTGGCTGCCGGACGCCCACACCGAGGCCCCCACGGGGGGCTCGGTGATCCTGGCCGGGATCCTGCTGAAACTGGGCACGTACGGGTTCGTCCGCTTCGGCCTCTACCTGTTCCCGGATGCGGTGGTCGACCTGGCGCCGGTGTTCCTCACCCTGGGCGTCATCGGGATCATCTACGGAGCCCTGGTCGCCACCATGCAGCGCGATCTCAAACGACTGGTGGCCTACTCTTCGGTCGCCCACCTCGGGTTCATCGTGCTGGGCACGTTCGGGCTGAGCACCCAGGGGCTCGAGGGCGGCGTGCTCCAGATGGTGAACCACGGAATCTCCACCGGTGCCCTGTTCTTCCTGGTGGGGATGATCTACGAGCGCCGCCACACCCGTCAGATCGCCGACATGGGGGGCATCCAGAAGTCGGCGCCGGTCTTCGCCGCCGTCTTCACCGTCGTCATGCTGTCCTCCATCGGCCTACCGGGGCTCAACGGGTTCGTAGGCGAGTTCCTGGTCCTCATCGGCACCTTCGTCACCCGCCGGTGGTGGGCGGTGGTCGCCACCGTGGGCGTCATCCTGGCCGCCATCTACATGCTGTGGGCGTACCAGCGCACGTTCCACGGACGGCCCGAGGGAGCCAACGCCGACTTCCAGGAGATGACGATCCGCGAACGGGCGGTGATGGTGCCGCTGGTGGCCCTCATCGTGTTCCTGGGCGTGTACCCCAGGCCGGTCCTCGACCGCATCCGCCCGTCGGTGCGCGAGCTGATCACCCACGTCGAGGAGAACACCGACTACCAGCAGCCGGCCGTCGCCGCCGGATCAGGGGCCGAGTAGATGCCGCCCCTCGAACTGCCCAAGGTCGAGTGGGCCCAACTGGCCCCCGAGCTGATCCTGATCGGCGGCGCTCTCGTCCTTCTCACCGTGGGCACCTTCTTCCGTGACCGCGGTGGAAGCAGTGCCTACGCCTACTTCACGGTGGCCGTCGCAGGTGCCGCCCTGGTCTCCACCATCGGACTGTGGCAGGACGTCACCGGCGATGGCGGCCGGCCCGTGCTGGCCATCGCCGGCGCAGTGGTCGTCGACGGCTTCAGCCTGTTCTTCACCGGCACCATCTGCAGCGCCGTCGTCCTGGGGGCGTTGCTGGCCGACGGGTACCTGCGTCGGGAGCGCCTGGAGGGGCCGGCGTTCTACGTGCTGATGCTCCTGTCCGCCTCCGGTGGGGTGTTCATGGCCAAGGCCAACGACCTCATCATCGTGTTCCTCGGCCTCGAGGTCCTGTCCATCGCCCTCTACGTCCTGGCCGGCTACCACCGCCGGAGAGCGCAGTCCCAGGAAGCCGCCATCAAGTACTTCGTGCTCGGGTCGTTCTCGTCGGCCTTCTTCCTCTACGGGATCGCCCTCGTCTACGGGGCCACCGGGTCCACCAACCTGCTCGAGATCGCGGCGTTCCTCCGGGCCCAGACGGTGACCACGGGGGTCCTGCTGGGCGGGTTCGCCTTCCTCCTCGTCGGCCTCGGGTTCAAGGTGGCCGCGGTGCCGTTCCACATGTGGACGCCCGACGTCTACCAGGGCTCGCCCACCCCGGTCACCGGGTTCATGGCCGCGGCGGCCAAGGCGGCCGGGTTCGCCGCCCTGCTTCGCATCTTCGCCTCCACCTTCGAGGCCCAGCGCCTCGACTGGCAGCCCATCGTGTGGGCCCTGGCCGTCCTCAGCCTCGTCGTCGGTTCGGTGCTGGCCGTGGTCCAGACCGACGTCAAGCGCATGCTGGCGTACTCGTCCATCTCCCACGCCGGGTACGTGCTCATCGGCCTGCAGGCCGCCTCCGACCGCGGGGTGGCCGGCTCGCTTTTCTACCTGCTGGCGTACACCTTCCTGATCGTGGGCAGCTTCGCCGTCGTGACCGTGGTGGGCCGGCTCGGCGACGACCGCCACGGGCTCGACTCCTACCGGGGGCTGGCCAAGAGTCGACCGCTTCTCGCCCTGTCCCTCACCGTCTTCCTGCTGGCCCAGGCCGGCGTGCCTTTCACCTCCGGTTTCCTGGCCAAGTTCTACGTCATCTCGGCCGCCGTCGACCGCGACTCCTACGCCCTCGCTGTGATCGCCATGCTGGCCGCGGTGGTCGCCGCGTTCTTCTACCTGCGCCTGATCGTCGTGATGTACATGGCCGGTGACGAGCCGTTGGCCGGCACGGTCGCCGACGCGCCCGCGCCCGCCGGGGCCTCCCCAGCCGCCCCCCCGGCGGCGACGGCCACGGCGACCACGACGGAGTCGGAGGCTGACACCGAGGTCGCAGCCGGCGGCCGCGTGCCCGTGCCGGTGGGCGTCGCCGTGGCCATCGGACTGGCCCTCGCCTTCACCGTGGCGGCCGGCCTCGTCCCCGAGCCGTTCCTCGACTTCGCCCGCCACGCCACCCTGCTCCGCCTGTAGGCCGCGGTGGTGCCCCAGCCGGCCGAGGGGCGGCGGCTCCGGGTCGCCACGGTGGTCGCCGTGGCCGCCGCGGTCGCCGTCGCCGCGTCCTTCCTGCTGCCCTGGGCCCGCAGCGGTCGGGCGGTGCGGTCGGGGTTCGCCCTGGCCCGTACCGTCGACGTCCTCGGGCTGGCCGACGCCGTGCATTTGCGGGCCCTCCTCGTCGGGGTGTGGCTGACCCCGATGCTGGCCGGGCTGGCCTGGACGGCGGCGGCCCTGGCCAGGGAGCGGTGGGCAGGGGGGCTGGCGGCAGTGAGCGGGGCGTTGGCCGTCGCCGCCGGCGCAGTGGTCACGGGGACCGGCGGCCTCAGGCCTGAAGCCGGCTGCTGGGCCGGTATGGTGGCCGGAATGGCAGCGCTGGCCGGGGGAGTCCTGGCCGCGACGACGGCGAGGCGGTTGGCATGACAGACAGCACGGGGCCCGAGCCGCCGGCCGGGCCGCCGCAGGAGTCCATCGCCCCCCGTGGTCTGGCCGAGCCGCAGCAGCCTCCCGAGCGCCACCGCTCGACGGGCGCCATCGCGGCCCTGGCCGTGGGCATCATCGCCATCCTGGCCGGTGGTGCCTTCGCCGTCAGCCAGCTGGCCGGCCAGTCGACCTCCCCGGAGGACGCGATCGAGAAGCTGTTCCGCGCCGTGGCCGACGAGGACGCCCTCGGGGTGCTGGAGGCGCTTCCTCCGAGCGAGCGTGACGTCCTCGAGGGCCCGTTGCAGGACATCGTCGGCGAGCTCAAGCGACTCGACATCCTGTCCGCCGACGCCGACCTGGAGAGCCTGGCGGGGGTCGAAGCCCAGGTGGACGACCTGGAGCTGTCGTCGCAGCGCATCCGCGACGGCCTGGCCGAGGTGCGCATCGACCGGGGCACGCTGACCACCAGCGCCGACCCGAACCGGCTCCCCCTGGGCGGGTTCGTCCGGGACGTGGGTGGCGACGACCTCAGCCAGGCCCGGCCCACAGGCCCCGAGGAGGAGGATCTGCGCAGCGACGGCGCGGACGACGTGATGATCGCCGTCCGGGAGGACGACCGGTGGTACTTCAGCGTCTGGTACACCGTCGCCGAGCTGGCCCGTCGGGAGAGCGACGCCCCCCTGCCCGACCCGGCCCAGCGGGTGAACGCCAACGGTGCCGGCTCCGCCGAGGAGGCGGTCGACCGGTTCCTCCGGGCCGCCGTCAGCCTCGACCTCCGGCGCATGATCGAGCTGCTCCCCCCGGACGAGGCCCGGGCCCTGCACGACTACGCGCCGCTGTTCCTCGACGACGCCCAGGACGCGGGTGCCGACCTCCGCCGGTCCGTCGACGTCGACATCACCCGGCTCGATCTCCGCACCGCCGGGCAGGGCGACGACCGGGCCCTGGTGCAGATCGAGCGGCTGGCGTTCGATGCCGAGATCAGGGAGGAGAACCTCAGGATCACCTACCGGGACGGCTGCGCCACCCTTGCGCCCCTCACCGGGCGGGGGCGGCCCGAGCGGTTCTGCCCCGGCGACTTCGGAGAGGGGGCGCCCGAGCTGTTCGACCAGTTCCTCCCCGAGGGGGTCGACGCCCCGCAGCTCGACGTCGCCCAGCCCGCGCTCGGGCTGGCCACCGTCCGTAGCGACGGCAAGTGGTACGTGAGCCCGACGCGGACGGTCCTCGACAACGTGCTGGCCACACTCAAGGTGCTCGACAGAGACGACCTCCGCGCCCTCCGGGACCTGTTCGAGGAGTTCGAATAGGGCCCGAGCGGCCCGCTGAGCGGGGGAACTGGCGCCGGCCGGGTGCGCGCTCCGTTCTTGGCATTGCCACGCCGGGTCACTTACTGTCGTTCCCAACCGACGGGCAGATCCCCTCGGGGAAGGTGAGCATCGTTTGTCAGACTTCCTCCGCCAGTACCTGACCGTCGCCGTCTTCGGCGGCGCCGCGGTGGTGATGGTCGCGGCCATGCTCGGGCTCGGCCGGCTGCTGCGCCCGGTTCGTCCGCAGCCCCAGAAGTACATCAACTACGAGTGCGGGGTCGACCCGGTCGGCGCTGGCTGGTCGCAGAGCCAGATCCGGTACTACATCTTCGCCCTGCTCTTCGTGATGTTCGACGTGGAGGCCGTGTTCATCTTTCCCTGGGCCATCCGCCTGGAGGAACTGGCCGTCTTCGGGCTGGTCGAGATGGCCATCTTCATCTTCATCCTCGCCCTCGGGCTCCTCTACGCCTGGCGCAAGCGGGTTCTCCGATGGGTCTGATCTCGCCTTCGCAATCGGCATGTCCGGAGGGGACGCTCTGATGGGGCTGGTCGAGAGGGGCACCTTCGCCAAGAAGTCGATGAAGCCGCTGACGTGGCTCCTCAACTACAGCCGGAAGTACTCGCTCTGGGTCTACCAGTGGGGCCTGGCCTGCTGTGCCATCGAGATGGGCGCCGCCTTCGGCTCGCCCCGCTACGACGTCATGCGCCTCGGCGTCATCCCCTTCCCGGCCGGACCCCGTCAGGCCGACCTGGTGGTGGTGTCGGGCACGGTCACCGACAAGATGGCCCCCGCCATCCGCCGCCTCTGGGAGCAGATGCCCGACCCGAAGTACGTCATCTCCATGGGGTCGTGCGCCAACTGCGGCGGTCCCTACTGGGACTCGTACTCCGTCACCAAGGGCGTCGACCAGATCATCCCCGTCGACGTGTACGTCCCCGGCTGCCCGCCCCGCCCGGAGGCCCTCCTCGAGGGCATCGTCCTGCTCCAGCAGCGCATCCAGAACGAGGACATGGCCGAGCGCTGGAAAGGTGAGCCGATTGTCGTCAACTGACGCCGACGCCGGGGCGCCCGACGCGGCCACCGAGGAGCCGTCCGCTGAGGACGTGCTCCGTCGGGACCTGTTGGAGACGTTCACCGCCGAGCTGGGCGACGCCGTCGTCGCGTCCGAGATCCTCCGCCGGGACCTGTGGATACGCGTCCGCCCCGACGCCTGGAAGCGAACCGCCCGGATCGCCCGTTCGCTCGACTTCGACTACTTCTGCTTCCTCTCCGGGCTCGACTGGATGCCGCACACCTGGCCGAACCCCAAGGTGGAGGCCACCGCGTCCACCGATGACGACGACCCCGCTGCCCTCCCGGCCGACGATGCCGCGGCCGAGGAGGCCGAGCCCGAGCCGGTGGTCGACGGCCGGCGCACCGGCCGGGCCGGGGGCGACACCCGGTTCCAGGTGTTCGCCCGGCTGTACTCGACCACCAGGCACATGGGTGTCACGTTCAAGGCCGACCTGGACGAGGCCGATCCCCGGGTCGAGACCTGGTCCGACGTCTACGCCGGCGCCGACTGGCACGAGCGTGAGACCTGGGAGATGTACGGCTTCCGGTTCGACGGACATCGCAACCTGACCAAGCTCTACCTCCCCGGCCAGTTCGAGGGCTTCCCCCTGCGCAAGGACTTCCCGCTGCTGGCCCGCGAGGTCAAGCCCTGGCCCGGCCTGGTCGACGTGGAGCCCATGCCAGAGACGGCCTCGAACGGCGCGGCCGCCGAGCAGGAAGCACAACCCGACCAGGGAGAGGACGGCTGATGGCGGTCACCGATCACCAGCAGCTCTCGTACATAGCGTCGCAGGCCGCCGACGCCCGCATCAACGTGGAGCTCCAGACCGAGGAGATGACGCTCAACCTCGGTCCCCAGCACCCGGCCACCCACGGCACACTGCGGCTGGTGGCCCGCCTCGACGGTGAGCAGGTCGTCTCCGCCGACGTCATCTGCGGCTACATGCACCGCGGCTACGAGAAGCTCACCGAGGTCCGCACCTTCCCCCAGGTCACGACCCTCATCAACCGGATCGACTGGCTGTCGTCGTTCGCCAACGAGGTGCCGTTCATCCTGGCCGCCGAGGACCTGATGGAGGTCGAGGCCCCACCGCGGGCCCAGTGGATCCGCACCATCTTCTTCGAGCTCAGCCGCATCGCCAACATCAGCCTGTTCATCGGCGAGATGGGCGTCCAGCTCGGAGCGCTCACGCCGGTCTTCTTCGCGTTCCGCGACCGGGAGCACGTGCTCAACCTCATCGAGGCGGTCACCGGGGGCCGGTTCCACCCCAACTACGACCGCATCGGTGGCGTGAAGGACGACCTGCCCAAGGGGTGGATCGCCGAGACCCGCGCCACCATGCAGCGGCTGCGGGACTACTGCGACGAGCTCGAGGACCTGCTCATGGGCAACGAGATCTTCGAGGCCCGCACCCGGGGCGTCGGCGTCATCCCCGCCGACGTGGGCCTGTCCTACGGCCTGTCGGGGGCCAACATCCGGGCCAGCGGGGTCGACTGGGACCTACGGCGCGACGAGTGGTCGCCACTGGCGTGGAAGGACCTCGACTTCAAGGTCTGGACCCATCCCGACGGGGACTCCTTCGCCCGCTACTGGGTCCGCCTGCAGGAGACGCGGGAAGCCACGAGGATGGTCGACCAGATGCTCGACGGTCTGCCCTCGGGACCGATCCAGGCCAAGGTGCCCCGGATCATCAAGGTCCCGGCCGGTGAGTCGTGGGTGCACACCGAGAACCCGTTGGGCGAGATGGGCTACTACGTGGTCAGCCAGGGCGGCCTTGGGCCGTTCCGGTGCAAGATCCGACCGGCGTCGTTCAACAACATCTCCATCGTGCCGTGGCTGCTGAAGGGCGTGTACGTGCCCGACATCATCACCATCCTGGCCAGCCTGTACTTCATCCTGGGCGACATCGACAAGTAGTCGGAAGCGGCCAAAAGCGGTGTTGGCAGTACAGGGAAGCGTTCACTAGGGTCCGCGACCGAGCATGCTTGCCCTCGAGCTTTCCTACTGGCAGCTGACCGCGATCAAGACGGTCATCGTGCTGTCGCTGATCCCGGCCGGGGCGGTCATCCTGGGATACGTCTTCCTCCTGAAGATGATGGCCCACATGCAGAGCCGCATGGGGCCGATGGAGCCGGGCGGCTTCCACGGGTGGTTCCAGCTGGTCGGCGACGGGATCAAGTTCATCCAGAAGGAGGACATCATCCCCGCGGAGGCCGATCGACGGGTGTTCGCGCTGGCGCCCGTGGTGGTCCTGGTCTCCACCTTCCTGCTCTACATCGTGATCCCGGCCGGGCCCGACCTCGTCGTCCAGAACCTCGACGTGGGCATCTTCTACGCCCTGGCCGTGTCGTCGCTGGGGGTGATCGGGGTGCTCATGGCCGGGTGGGCCTCGGCCAACAAGTTCTCCCTCCTCGGATCGCTGCGGGCGGCCGGACAGCTCATCGCCTACGAGTTGCCCCTGGTGCTGGCCGTGGTGGGTGTCGTCATCCAGGCCGACACCATGAGCCTGCAGGGCATCGTCGAGGCCCAGGCCGAGGGTGAGATGTTCGGCATCGGCTGGATCGGCAACCCGTTCATCATCACCCAGATCGTCGGGTTCCTGATCTTCATCGCCGCCGCCCAGGCCGAGCTCACCCAGACCCCGTTCGACATGCCCGTGGCCGAGTCGGAGCTGGTGGCCGGGTTCATGACGGAGTACTCGGGGTTCCGCTTCCTGTTCTTCTTCATGGCCGAGTTCGGCACGGCCGCCGCCCTCTCGGCCATCGCCGCCACCCTCTACCTCGGTGGCTGGTACCAGCCCTTCGTCAGCGGCGACCTGGCCAACATCGTGGGGCCGCTCGTGCTGGGCGCCAAGGTCATGCTGGTCGCCTTCCTGATCTTCTGGATCCGCTTCACGTTCCCGCGCTTCCGCGAGGACCAACTGCAGACCTTCGCCTGGAAGTACCTCATCCCTCTCTCGCTTCTCAACATCCTGGTCACCGGAATCCTGAAGGTGGTGTTCTAGATGCCCGAGCTACCGGGACTGGCCAAGGGTCTCGGCGTGACGTTCAAGACCATGCTGGAGACGTGGCGGCACGGCGCCGTCACCGTCGAGTACCCCAAGCAGAAGGAGGCGCCGGCCCCGCGGGCCCGGGGCGTCATTGCCCTCAAGGAGGAGAACTGCACGGCGTGCATGCTGTGCGGGCGGGAGTGCCCCGACTGGTGCATCTACATCGAGGGCCACAAGGAGAAGCGCCCGCCCCGGCGTGAGGGCGGCAAGCCCCGAACGGTCAACATCCTGGACCGCTTCGACATCGACTACGCCCTCTGCATGTACTGCGGGATCTGTGTGGAGGTCTGCCCCTTCGACGCGCTCTTCTGGAGCCCGGAGTACGAGTACTCCGAGTCCAAGATCGCCGATCTGCTCCACGACAAGGGCAAGCTCGGCGAGTGGATGGCCACCGTGCCCGAGCCCCAGCCGCTCGAGGCCGGCGCAGTGAAGAAGAAGTAGGGTCTCGCCGCCGTGGTGGCCCAGAACGCGACCTTCGCGGTCCTCGCCCTGGTGATGGTCGTGGCCGCCTTCCGGCTGGTCACCACCAAGAACGTGGTCCGGGCGGCCCTCTTCCTGGCCATCGTGCTGGGCGGGGTGGCGGCCCTGTTCATCCTCCTGGCCGCCGAGTTCGTGGCCTGGGTCCAGGTGCTGGTCTACATCGGTGCGGTCGTCGTGCTGCTCCTGTTCGGCGTCATGCTCACCCGGGCACCCATCGGCCGAGAGGGCGAGCTCGACAACGACCAGAGGTGGGTGGCGGCCCTCGTCGCCCTGTTCATGCTGGGCGCCCTGGGCGCGGTGCTGGTCGACGCCTTCTCCGACCAGAAGATCAGGTTCGGCCGCATCCAGCGCAGCGCCGACGTGGGCGACTCGATCTTCGGCGCCTTCGTGATCCCGTTCGAGGTCGTCTCCGTGCTCCTCCTGGCCGCCCTCGTCGGCGCCGTGGCCATGGCCAGAAGGGACTGACGGGTTCGCCGTGTACCTGAACCAGTTCCTGCTGCTCGCCGCCGTCCTCTTCTCGCTCGGCGTCTACGGCGTCCTCGCCCGCCGCAATGCGGTGCTCGTGCTGATGTCGATCGAGCTCATGCTGAACGCGGTCAACATCAACCTGATCGCCTTCGGGGCCTTCCGCGACAACGTCGTCGGGCAGGTGTTCGCTCTCTTCGTCATCGCCATCGCCGCCGCCGAGGTCGGCGTCGGGCTGGCCATCGTGCTCCTCATCTTCCGCAACCGGGCCAACATCGACCTGGACGAAGCCGACCTGATGAAGGGCTAGGCGGGCTCGGTGCTGCGCAACGCCTGGGTCATCCCTCTCATCCCCGCCGTCTCGTTCGTGGCCATCCTCGCCGTGGGCAAGCGGATGCCGCGGAAGGGGTCGGAGATCGGCGTGCTGGCCCTGTTGGCGGCCTTCGTGCTGGCGGTCCTCACCGCCGTCGACTGGATCGGCGAGCACGTGCCCCGCCACGCGGTCGAGCGCCACGTGACCTGGTTCGAGATGGGCGGCATCGACGTCGGCGCCGGGATCCACATCGATGGCCTGGCCGTGATGATGCTCGTCGTCGTCACGTTCATCTCGCTGCTGGTGCACGTGTACTCCACCGGCTACATGCAGGGCGACCGCCGGTACACCTTCTTCTTCGCCGCCCTCTCGTTGTTCACCGCCTCCATGCTCATGCTGGTGGTGTCCGACAACACCCTGCAGCTGCTCGTCTCCTGGGAGCTGGTTGGTGTGTGCTCGTTCCTGCTGATCGGGCACTGGTGGGAGGAGCAGAACAACTCCGACGCCGCCATCAAGGCGTTCCTGACCACCCGCACCGGCGACATCGGACTCATGCTCGGCGTCATCACCCTCTTCTTCGCCGCCGGCCGGACGTTCGAGATCGAGACCCTCAACCGCATGGCCCTCAACGGCGAGATCGGCCACGGACTGCTGCTGGCCGGAGCCGCCCTGCTGTTCCTCGGCGTCATGGGCAAGAGCGCCCAGTTCCCACTGCACGTGTGGCTCCCGGACGCCATGGCCGGTCCCACCCCTGTGTCCGCCCTCATCCATGCCGCCACCATGGTCGTGGCCGGGGTCTACCTGGTGGCCCGGTTGTACGGCGTGTTCTGGACCGGGTTCTCCATCGACGCCGGCGGCATCAACCTGGTGGCCCTCATCGGCGCCGTCACCGTGCTCATCGCTGCCGCCCTGGCGTTCGTCCAGGACGACGTCAAGAAGGTGCTGGCCTACTCCACCGTCAGCCAGCTCGGCTACATGGTCATGGCCCTCGGGGTGGGCGCCTGGACCGCCGCCGTCTTCCACCTCTTCACCCACGCCTTCTTCAAGGCGCTCCTGTTCCTCGGGTCGGGGTCGCTGATCCACGCCGTCCACTCGAACAACATGAGCGAGATGGGCGGGCTCCGAAAGCATCTGCCCACGACCTACTGGACGTTCATCGTCGGTTCACTGGCCCTGGCCGGGATCTTCCCCCTGGCCGGCTTCTGGTCCAAGGACGAGATCCTCAACGGGGCGTCGCACGGCCACTACCCGCTGATGCTCGTCGTCGGGCTGATCGGCGCCTTCATGACCGCGGCTTACATGACCCGTGCCTGCTACCTGATCTTCGCCGGCGAGTACCGGGGCCACGGCCATCCCCACGAGTCCCCGCCCTCGATGGTGTGGCCGTTGCGGATCCTCGCCGTCCCCGCGGTTCTCGCCGGCCTACTGAACGCCCCGGGCATCGAGCTGTTCAACGACTGGGTGGCGTTCGAGGTGGCGGGGACGGAGCACTTCCTCGAGCACCACGAGTTCAACACCGGCCTGGCCGCGGTCTCGCTGGTCATCGCCGTGCTCGGCATCGGCGCGGCCGCCGGCTACTACTTCAGGAACACCTTCCCGCGGGGGGCGATGGCCCGCAGCGGCCTCCTGCGCACCGGTCACCGTGTCCTGCTGAACAAGTACTACCTCGACGACCTGTTCATCAACGGCATCGTCCGCAAGATCCAGTACCCGATCGCCCGCGCCGCCTATTGGGTCAACCAGCACGTGATCGACGGCGTGGTCAACGCGGTCGGCATCACCGCCCGCCGGTCGGCACAGGTCCTCTACGACGTGGTCGACCAGAAGGCCATCGACGGGATCGTCAACGGGGCCGGCCTCGGCGCAGAGGAGGGCGGCCGGGTCCTCCGGCGCACCCAGACCGGCCGGGTCCAGCAGTACGCCGCCGTCCTGTTCGGGGCGTCGGCGGTGTTCGCCATGGCCCTCGTGGCGTTCACATGAGAGTCGGCACGTGAGAGGTCGGCGGATGAGAGATCTCCGAGCAGCCACCAAGGGAGCGACACCATGAGCCTGACCGCAGCCATCTTCCTCCCGGCGGTGGGGGCCGTCGTGCTGGGGTTGGTCCCACGGTCGCAGGAGAAGCTGCTCAAGGTCATCGCCCTGCTGTTCACGCTGGCCACCACCGGCGTCACCGTGTACCTGCTGGCCAACTTCGACTACGGGGACTCGGAGCGGCTGCAGTTCGTCGCCGACCACCGCTGGATCGACGTCATCAACAGCCGGTACCACATCGGCATCGACGGGATCTCGCTGCCGCTGCTCGTCCTGTCGGCGGTGATCACCCTGCTCTGTGTCATCTACTCCTGGGACCACTTCCCGGAGCCGCACAACCCCAAGGCGTTCCTGATCCTCATGCTCGTGCTGGAGACGGGGATGAACGGCACGTTCGCGGCGCAGGACCTCATCCTGTTCTTCGTGTTCTTCGAGCTGGTCCTGCTGCCGATGTACTTCATGATCGGCGTCTGGGGTGGCCCGAACCGCCAGTACGCCGCCATCAAGTTCTTCCTCTACACCCTGTTCGGCTCGGCGCTGATGATCCTGAGCTTCCTGGCCCTCTACTTCAAGGGCGGCCAGACGTTCGACATCCCCGAGCTGATCACCCAGGGCGGCGCCATCGCCCACGGCACCCAGCTGCTCATCTTCGGCGGCCTCTTCATGGGCTTCGCCATCAAGGTGCCCATGTTCCCGTTCCACACCTGGCTGCCCGACGCCCATACCGAGGCGCCCACGGTGGGCTCGGTGATCCTGGCCGCCATCCTGCTGAAGCTGGGCACCTACGGGTTCATCCGGATCGCCATCCCGATCCTGCCCGAGGCGGCGGTGTCGTGGGCGCCGTGGATCGGTGGCCTGGCCGTCATCGGCATCATCTACGGCGCCCTCGGGTCGCTGGCCCAGCGGGACTTGAAGCGGCTGATCGCCTTCTCGTCGGTGGCCCACATGGGGTTCGTGATGCTGGGCATCGCCACCCTCACCGACTTCGGCATCAACGCCGCCGTCTTCGGCATGGTGGCGCACGGGATGATCACCGGCATGCTCTTCTTCATCGCCGGTTCCATCCAGGAGCGGTTCCACACCCGGGAGCTGGCCCGCCTCGGTGGGCTCCTCCTGCAGGCGCCGCGGCTGGGCTGGATCCTCGGCTTTTGCGCCTTCGCCTCCCTCGGCCTCCCCGGCCTGGCCGGGTTCTGGGGCGAGTTCCCGGCCATCCTCTCGGCCTACCAGCCCGCCGAAGGCCTGAACGAGGCCCTGTTCCGCGGGTACATGGTGGTCGCCGCCATAGGCACCGTGTTCGCTGCGGGGTACCTGTTGTGGATGCTCCAGCGGGTGGCGTTCGGGACGGCCAAGGAGGAGTTCGCCGAGTCGCACATCCACGACCTCCACGGGCCCGAGTACGTGGCGTGGACCCCGTTGCTGGCGGCCATTCTCGTCTTCGGGATCTTCCCGCACCTGATCTTCGACATCACCGACGGCGCCGTGGAGCTCGTCGCCCGCGGCGTCGACTCGCTGCCGGTCGCGGCCGGGCGGTAGCGGATGCTGGCCCAGGCGGCGCAGGCGACCCAGGGCGGGTTCCAGACCCCGCATCTCGACTACCACGGGCTGGCGCCGGAGATCATCCTCACCGGCGTCATCGTGGTGGTGCTGGTTGCCGATCTGTTCCTCGACGAACGACGGAAGTGGATCCTCCCCAGCCTGGCCAGCTTCGGCCTGCTGGCCGCCTTCCTCCCGATCCTCACCCTGGCCGTCTCGGGCGACGACACCCGGTCGATGGTCGACGGCGCCTACGTGGTCGACAACTTCGCCCTGGTGCTCAAGGCCCTGTTCGTCGGCGTGGGCTACGTCGTGCTGTTGATGTCGACCAACTACATCGAGGAGGGCGACTACCACCAGGGGGAGTTCTACTTCCTCCTGCTCTGCTCCATCCTCGGCATGGTCGTGATGGCGTCGGCGCGCGACCTGATCACCATCTTCGTGGCCCTGGAGACCCTCTCCATCCCCGCCTACCTCCTGGCCGGCTGGCGCAAGCGCGACCTGAAGAGCAACGAGGCGTCGCTCAAGTACTACCTGCTCGGGGTCCTGGCCTCGGCGGTGATGCTCTACGGGATGTCGCTGATCTACGGGTACACGGGGTCGACCGTGCTCACCCGGATCGGCGCCCAGCTGGAGGGGTCGATCACCGCCCAGCCGCTGGTGACCGTCGCCATCCTCTTCATCGTCGTCGGCTTCGCCTTCAAGGTCTCGGCTGTGCCGTTCCACTTCTGGGCGCCCGACACGTACGAGGGCGCGCCCACGCCGGTCACCGCGTTCCTGTCGGTGGCGTCGAAGACCGGTGGGTTCGTCGCCCTGCTGCAGCTGGTCTATGTCGGGTTCTTCGGCCGCGACGACGTATGGGCCCCCATGTTCGGGGTCCTGGCCGCGCTGACCATGACGGTCGGGAACCTGATCGCCCTTCGCCAGACCAACATCGTGCGCATGCTGGCGTACTCCTCCATCGCCCAGGCCGGGTACATCCTCGTGCCGTTCGCGGTGGCGGGCACCAGCGCAGCGGCGGCGAGGAGCGCGTTCACCGCATCCGTCGTCTACCTGCTGGTCTACGCAGCGATGAACCTGGGCGCGTTCGCGGTGGTCATCGCCGTGGCCCGCAAGACCGGGTCGGGTGAGATCTCCTCCTACGGCGGGCTGTTCGAGTACGCCCCTGGCATGGCCGTGCTGATGTCGATCTTCCTGTTCTCGCTTGCCGGCATCCCGCCCCTCGCCGGCGCGTGGGCCAAGATCTTCGTGTTCCGGGCCGTCCTCGACGCGGGCACCACGTGGGCCGTCGTCCTGGGCGTCGTCGCCGCCGTGAACTCGGTGATCGCCCTCTTCTACTACGCGTCGGTGGCCCGCCAGATGTGGATGAGCCCCGTCCCGGACGGTGACCGCAGCCCGCTCCGGGTACCCGCACCACTGGTCGCGGCCCTGGGCCTGACGGTGGCCGTGACGGTTGTCGTGGGCGTCTACCCGCAGCTGTTCGCCCGCTTCGGGGACCTGGCATCGCTGGTGCCGTAGCCGGGCTCATCGCCGAACGGGCCCGGCGGTTCGGGCCTCTGCGCTTCGACGAGGTCCTCGAACTGGCCCTGTACTCGCCGGAGGGCTTCTATGAGCGGGGTGGGGGGGCCGGTCGCCAAGGCGACTTCCTCACCAGTCCCGAGGTGGGCCCTCTCTTCGGAACCGTGATGGCCGGCGCCGTGGACACGTGGTGGCGCGACCTGGGGTCCCCGGACCCCTTCGTAGTGGTGGAGGCGGGGGCGGGCACGGGGGCCCTGGCCGCGTCGGTGCTGGCCGCCCGGCCCGACTGCTCGGCCGCACTGCGCTACGTGCTCGTGGAGCGGTCGGCGGCGCTGCGCCGGCGCCAGGCCGACCGCCTGCCCCTCGAGCCGCCCGCCCACGTCCTGGGCCCGAGCGTCGCGGTGGACCCGGCCGAGGGGGCGCGCCCCCAGCCCGGG
>JALYGL010000198.1 GCA_030777125.1 Actinomycetota bacterium | reverse complement strand
CCGGCCATGAGCCACATCATCGGTCGGCCCAACGACGACCTCCTCGACGTCATGCTCGGCCACGGCGCCGACCCCGAGCAGGCCTTCATCGGCGGCTCGGAGCAGGGCCTGGAGGAGGGCGACGGCTCCGAGGACCGCCGGCCGGGCGACGAGCCCACCGTGCCGGAACTGTAGGGCTGGCCACTCCCAGCCTGCGCCGGCTGGCCCGCCAGACCTTCGGCTTCGAGCAGCTCCCTCCACCCACCGCAGCCGCCAGTCCTTGCTGTCAGCGTGAGACTCATCGCAGCGCACGAGTCACCCGCCGAGACGAGAGATTCTGTTACTTGGGGGATCGCAAGCACTTCTTGCAAAGAAGGTGCTCGAGCCAGCTGAGCTACGTCCGCTGGTCCGGGGGAATGTCCCGCTCGGGGTAGTCGGCGGGGTTCACGGACGCTGCGTGCACGGGCACCATCACCTCGTCGTCGGCGACCACCGGCTCTTCGATGTCCCCCAGACTTCGACGTCGTCAGGTGTCCGTATCGGTGGCAGACGATCGCCTTCACGGAGTTGCCCTCAGACGCACCACGCTACGTCGCCATCCTCCGGATCTCGTGAGCGCAGTGGGCCACCAACGCGACGACGAACAGGGTGAGCACGACGAGGGCAGCCACGTCGGCGACCGTCGACCCGTACTGGTCCGGGATGGTCGTCACCGAGTCCCCCGCGGCCGGCCCGACGTGCACGGCGAGAATGAAGACCGCGGCCCCGCCGGCCAGGACGGCCCAGAACCGGGCGCCGACGCGCTGCCGGTGGGACAGCAGGAGCCCGGCCGCGATCACCGGGTAGACGACGAGACTGGCGCTGAACGCGTTGAACCCGCCGCTCAACGGCCACCCGGTCACGTCTCGCCAGACATGGTCGACGTGGTGGGCGATGCTCAGGCCGGTGATCACCAGTACCAGCCGGTACCCCGTGGCGGTCAGGCCGGCCGGCGCGCCGTCACCCATCGGGCGAACCGTACCGCGGTCCCAGTACGGTCAGACATCTCCGGATGGGTCGGGGACGAACCGGACGGGTCCGCGCTTCGTGCACCCGGCGGCGGCTCACGACGTCCGGCTGTCCCGGCTGGACTGCGCCCGGAGCCCACATGTACGGGAGCCGGTAGCTTGAGGGCGGCATGACTGTCCAGCGCACAGGGGCCGAAGAGCTCAGCGACCTGCTCCGGAGATCGAACCTCGCCGTTCCCGACGACGTCCCTGCCCTGATCGTGGAGCATGCCCGCGGCGTGGGGGCGGACGACGCCGCCGTCTACCTGGTCGACTACGAGCAGCGGGTTCTGGTGCCGGTGCCGAGCCGGGCTGGTCCTGACCGCGACCAGGTCGTGATCGACACCACCCTGGCCGGGCGGTGCTACCGCAATCTCGACATCCAGGAGACCGTGGGTGAGGACGGGCGCCGGCGGATGTGGGTGCCGGTGCTCGACGGCGTGGAGCGACTGGGCGTGCTGGAGCTCGACTTCGGCTCGGACGTGGACCCCGAGCTCGACGAGGTGCGGGCGTTCGCCGGGCTGGTCGCCGAGGTGGTCATCTCCAAGCAGGCGTACGGCGACCTCTTCGAACTGGTCCGACGTCGGCAGCCGATGTCGGTGGCGGCCGAGCTGGCCTGGCAGCTGCTCCCGCCGCTGACCTTCGGGACCGGCCGACTGGTCATCAGCGGGGTGCTGGCCCCGGTGTACAAGCTGGGAGGCGACTCGTTCGACTACGCGGTGGACGCGACCACCGCCCGGATCGCCGTCTTCGACGCCATGGGGCACGGCCTGGAGGCGGGCCTGCTGGCCAGCGTGGCCATGGCCGCCTGCCGCAACAGCCGCCGCCGCAGCCACGACCTGGCCGGCACGGCCGCGGCCATCGACGACGCCGTCGCCGCCCAGTTCGGCCCCGAGCGCTTCGTCACCGCGGTGCTGGCCGAGCTCGACCTGGCGTCGGGCCGGCTGTGCTGGTCGGTCTCCGGGCACCCCCCGCCCCTGCTGCTCCGCAACGGCCGCATCGTCAAGAGCCTCGAGGGCGAGGTCGGCGTTCCGCTTGGGGTCGGAGGGCCCATGGCCGGAGTGGCCGAGGAGATGCTCGAGCCCGCCGACCAGGTGCTGTTCTTCACCGACGGCGTGGTCGAGGCCCGCTCGGCGGCCGGCGAGTTCTTCGGCGTCGAGCGCCTGGTGGACCTGATCTCGCGGACGTCGGCCTCGGCCACGCCCGCCCCGGAGACCATGCGGCGCCTCCTGCACGCCATCCTCGACCACCAGGAGGGCGAGCTGCAGGACGACGCCACCATCGTCGTGGTCGAATGGCGGGGCCCGGGCAGTGAGCTCCTGAAGGTCTGAAGAGATGGCCGGCCAGCTCCCGGAGGAGACGGTCAGGTGCCCGGTGGTGCTCCAGGGCTGGCGCCACATGACCTTCGTCCACTGGGCCTATACGCCCGAGGTCCTGCAGCCGTTCCTGCCGGACGGCTCGCGGCCTCACGTCGTCGACGGGGCGGCATGGGTCGGGCTCACCCCGTTCCTCGTCGTCGGTGCTCGCTTCCCGCTCGCCCCCCCCGTTCCGGGCCTGTCCACGTTCCCGGAGACCAACCTCCGCACCTACGTCCTCGGCTCCGACGGCCTCGACGCCATCTGGTTCTTCACCCTGGAGGCGGACAGCCTGGCCACCGTGCTCGGCGCCCGAGCGGCGTTCGGGGTGCCGTACCGCTGGGCCGACATGGCCGTCGACGTGGGCGCCCGGATCACGTACCGGAGCACGCGCCGCCCGCCGAACCCCGGGCCGGGCCACCACATCGTCGTCGAGCCGGGCGAGCCGCTGGCCCACGACGAGGTCCCCGAGCGCGACCACTACCTCACCGGACGGTGGCGGGCGTGCGCCTCGATCGCCGGGCGGCCGGCGTACGTGGCCGTCGAGCACCAGCCCTGGCCGCTCCACCGGGCCACCGTCCACCGCTTGGACGAGGACCTCCTGGCCGACGCCGGCCTGCCGCCGCCGGAGGACGAGCCGCTGGTGCACTACTCACCCGGCGTCGACGCCCGCCTGGGCGCCAGGGCCCGAGCGGCCCCCTGAGCGGGAAGCCGGGCCCGAGCGGCCCCCTGAGCGGGAAGCTAGGGCCCGAGCGGCTCGCGGTGTTTCCCCCCCGCCCTCGGCGGCTAGGAGTTGACCCTCGGCGTGCACCGGACGAGCTGGTGCCCCGCGCCCGGAGACACCTGCAGAGGAGACCGTCCTGAACCTGCCGCCGATCCAGTTCATCGGCTCCTTCGAGTCCACCTACCAGCCGGCCCACGACGTCGACGTGGCCGAGACCACCCGCCACGTCGAGCGGGTCGAACAGGACCTCGACCTCGTCCAGTCGTGCGGCATCACCCGCCTCCGCTACCCGGTGCGGTGGCACCGGATCGAGAAGTCGCCGGGTGAGTTCGACTGGGCCGCCACCGACCGGGTCCTGGGCCGGATCCGGGACCGTGGCCTGGTCCCCATCCTCGACCTGGTCCACCACACCAGCTACCCGAAGTGGCTCACCGAGGGGTTCGGCGACGCCCGCTTCCCGGACGCCTACCTCCGCTACGCCGAGGCGGTGGCCCGGCGCTACGAGTGGATCGAGGAGTACACCCTGTTCAACGAGCCGTTCTCGACGCTGTTCCTGTCGGGGCACGAGGCCATCTGGCCTCCGTACCGGCAGGGGCTCGAGAGCTTCCTGACCCTGGTGGGCAACGTCCTTCCCGCCGTGGCCGAGGCCAGCCGGCTCTACGCCAAGCTGCTCCCCGACGCCCGCCACGTCTACGTCGACAGCTGCGAGGGCCACACCTCGGCCGGTCCGGCCGGCGACGAGCTCGCCACCCTGGCCAACGACCGCCGGTTCTTCGTGGCCGACCTGTTCCTCGGGAAGGATCTCGACCGCGACCGGCCGTTCGTGGCCAAGGTCGTGGATGCCGGCTTCGAGGACCTGCTCTCCATGCCCCCCGGGCGCATCGACGTGCTCGGCCTGGACTACTACGCCCACTGCCAGTGGGAGTTCACCGCGTCCGACGCGGGCGTCGTGCCGTCGCCCAAGCCCGCCGCCCTGCGCGACCAGATCGTCGAGTACTGGGACCGCTATCAGCTCCCGTGCATGCTGGGTGAGACCAACATCCGGGGCTTCGGCTCCGACCAGGCCACGTGGCTGAAGTACACCTTGGAGCAGTGCGAGCAGGCTCGCGACGCCGGGGTGACCTTCGACGGCTACTGCTGGTTCCCGTTCATCGACTCCGCCGACTGGGACTCGCTGCTCTACCGCTGTGACGGGAGCATCGACCCCGTCGGGGTGTACTCGCTCGACTGCAACCTCGACCGCGTGCCGACGGCGATGACGGAGTCGTTCCGGCTGGCCGCGGCAGGGACGCCGGCCAGCGCGCTTCCGGCCTTCGAGCTGCAGGAGCCGGTGGCCACGTGGCTGCAGGGCTTCGGGCCGGAGATGGCCCACTGGCGCTGGCAGCCACCGCCTCCGGGCCAGGTCGGACCCACCGTGGACCGACCGGACGAACGGATCGAGCTCAGGGTCGTCGACCGGTGACGACGACGGGAGCAGGGACGACGCGGATGCCGGACCGCGCCATCGGCGGCATGCCGGTGAGCGGGATCGGTCTGGGCGCCATGCTCCTGTCGCTCGAGGGCCGGCCAGACGAGCGCCAGGCGGTGCGCACCATCCACGCCGCCCTGGATGCGGGGATCACGCTGATCGACACCGCCGACGCCTACTGCCTCGGCGGCCGCGAGACCGGCCACAACGAGCGGCTCGTGGCCAAGGCCGTCCGGGCGTGGAGCGGCGACCGAGACCGCGTCGTCGTCGCCACCAAGGGCGGCCACTACCGAGACGCCGACGGCGCCTGGCTGCTCGACGGACGGCCCGACCACCTGCGCCAGGCGTGCGAGGCCAGCCTGGCCTCGCTGGGGGTCGACACCATCACCCTCTACCAGCACCACCGCCCCGACCCGGCCGTCGCCTACGAGGACTCGATCGGCGCCCTGAGGGACCTGCAGGCCGAGGGCAAGGTCCGCCACGTCGGGATCGGCAACGCAAGCGTGGCCCAGATCCGCCAGGCCATGGAGATCGTCGACGTGGCCAGCGTGCAGAACGAGTTCTCGCCCGGCTTCCGCAGCTCGATCCCCGAGATCGAGCTGTGCGAACGACACGGCATGGCCTTCCTGGCCTGGGCCCCGTTCGGCGGACGGAGCGCGGCGGGGACGTTCGTCCAGCGTCACCCCGAGTTCGAGGCCGTGGGCCGGGTCCGAGGCGTGTCGGCTCAGCAGGTGTGCCTGGCCTGGGAACTGGCCCGGTCCCCCGTGGTCATCCCCATCCCGGGGTCGCGCCGGCCCGAGACCATCCTCGACAGCGTGGCCGCGGCCGACCTCGTCCTCGACCACGACGAGCTCGCCCTGCTCGACGCCGCCGGCGCCTCGTAGCGAGGACGCGCCTACCCCTCCCGGAGGAGGAAGTCCAGGGCGTAGTCCTGCACGATCGGCTCCAGCCGGTCGGTCAACGTCGCCCGCTGCAGATGGCTCTGGACCTCGGCCGGAAGGCTGTCGAAGTAACCGCGGGTCATGCTCAGGTGGTGGTCGGCGAAGGTGTCGTACCGGGCGTCCATGACCCCGACGATGAGCACCGGGCGGGGCCGGGACGACGTGTTGGCCGTGCCCCGGTGGATGGTGAGGCCGGTGCGCACCGACACGTCGCCGCGCCGGGCCATGCGTTGTTCGATGCGGTCGTACCGGCCGTACAGCTCCGGGGGGACGCACATGCCGTCCTGCAGGTCGGCGCTGTCGTGGAAGTGGGTGCCGGGCGCGATCTCCAGCGGCCCCATCTCCGGCGTGACGTCGACGCAGCTGGCGTTGATGGCCAGCGAGCTCAACCGGCCGGTGGCGAGGGTCTCCTCCGGCGTGGGGAAGTCACGGTGCAGGGGCTGGCGCACCGCACCCGGGAGCGAGACATCGAACCCGACCTCGACGTACTGGTAGTCGTCGCCCAGGACGGCCCGGCACACGGAGTCGACCGACGGGTGGGTGATGAGGGCCTCGAGGCCGCGGACCCGCTCGGGATGGACAGCCAGGTAGAAGCGCTTCGGGTCGTCGCCGGGCCCACGGGCCACTCGGCCCCTCGCCGACCCGTCGGCGGCGGACCGGTCGCGGTCCTCGGCCTCTGCGTACAGCACCTCGAAGTCGGCCAGCAGCTCGTCGGCCCACTCCGGCGGCAGGGCACCCTTGAGGGCGACGATGCCGTCGCGGTAGATGGCCTCGGTCCAGGTCAGCGCACTGGGTGTCGTCGTCATCCCTCGGAAGGGTACCGCCGAGGCCACCGTTTGGGGACCGGTCAGGCGGTGTCTTCGGCGCCCTCGTCGACGTCGCGACCGCGCCCGATCAGGGCCTCCATTCGGTCGGCGATGGTGTCCCAGTGGTGCCAGTCGAGCAGGGGCTCGGCCTTGGCCGCCCGGGAGAGCGCGCAGTGCTGCTCCACCCGCCGGCAGGCGGCGGCGAAGCCGTCCCCGTCGTGCTGCAGGTCGACCAGCTCGCCGAAGTCGCTGACCACGTCGGGCACCCGGGTGGAGACCACGGGGAGCCCGGCAGCGAGGTACTCGAGCGTCTTGGTCGGGCTGATGGAACGGGTGGCCTCGTTCAGGGCGAACGGCATCAGGGCCACGTCGAAGCCGGCCATGACCTCGGGAAGGTCGGCGTACTGGGCCGGCCCCGGATAGGTGATGTTGGGAGCCTGGGGCAGGTCGGCCTCGTCGATCTTGGCCACCGGACCGACCATGCGGATCTCCCAGTCGGGCAACGACTCCGCCAGCGTGGCCACCAGGCCGAGGTCGAGACGCTCGTCGATGACCCCGACGTAGCCGGCCACCCGGCGCGACCCCGGCTGGCGCAACTCGATGGCGGGGGCGTAGTGGTCGGGGTCGACGCCGCTCGGGAAGCAGTGGGTGCGGTCGGGACGTCGGGCGACGACCGACCGGTGCAGGGACCGGCCACCGGTGAACACAACGTCGGACCGCTTGAGGGACTGGCGTTGACGCAGCACCAGCTCCGGCGACGCGCCCTTGAAGGCGGCCAGGTCGTCCATCACGTCGTAGACCAGGACGGTCGGGTTCAGGGCCTGGGCCAGGGGCAGGGCCATCGGGGTGTAGAGCCACGCGACCCGGTCGTCGGAGCCACCGACGAGGTCGAGCAGCATGTCGTCGTAGCCGGCGGCGCGGGGGTCCGAGAAGCACGCCTGGGTGCCGGGCCCGGGCACCTCCAGGGTCACCCGGGTGACGTCGCCGTGGTCCTCGACCACCAGCCGAGGCTCCTCCAGCCCCTCCACCGGCCATGGCTCCTCCACGAACCAGGTGCGCCGGCCTCTGGCCAGGCGGGAGACGAGGTGCTGGGGTCGCTGCCAGACGAAGGTCCAACGGAGGTGGGACAGCACGACCAGGTCGCCGGGCAGCGCGTTCTCCATGCCGGCGGCGGAGGGCGCGCGGGCTGCGGTTTCCAATGTGGTGCGTCTCCTGTCCCGTCTGTAGCCGCGCCCTCTGACGGGACGGCGATCGAGCGGCTGGTGCTCAACCGTGCCCCCCAAGTACCCCTGCGAAGCGGGACTTACACTTCTCGGGCGGCGTCGGCGAAGGCGGGGTCGGCGGTGCCGACCTTGCGGACCAGCGACATGTGGCCGCCGAGATACCCGCCGGCGATCGCCACCAGGCCACCGGTGACGGCCAGGACCACGCCGGTGGCATGACGCCCACGGCGGCGCGCCGACCACGACCACGCGTACAGGGCGGTGGCCGTGGTGTTGACTCCGACGTGGACGACGCCGACCCGCCGGGCCCCGCCGGAGGTCGCCTGCCACTCGGCCAGGCCGGCCGCGGCCGTGGGCGCGGCGACCAGGAGCCCGAACCCGATGAGCCGCCGCGACGGGCCCCGTGCCGCCCGTCCGCCGATGAGGTCGAGGAGGGACGCGCTCATCCACGCCCCCAGCGGGAAGTCGGTCAACGCCGGGTGGAGGGCGTGGCCGAACCACGCTCCCCGCAGCCCGTCCCGCAGCGCCGCGGACGACAGGACCGTCTCGGCCACCGCGCCCAGGACACGGGCGGGCCCGTCCAGGCGGGTGTCGGCCTCCAGGCGGAGGAGGGGCTCGACGACCCCAGCCGGCGCGGTGCCTTCGGCGGGGGACTGCCAGGGAGTGAAGGGCATGGGCCGCCGCTACCCCGGGGCGGCGGAGGCTGAAACCCGGCGCCGTCCGGCCCGGCGGCTGGCCAGGAGCAGGCCCGCGCCGACCACACCCAGCACGGCGCCGCCGACGGCCGTCGCCAGTTGGGCGGCGTCCACACCGTCGTCGCCGCCCAGGGCCACGGAGGCGAGGAAGACGTCCTGCTTTCCGGTGTCCGGCGTGCCGTTGCGACTGTCGGTCCAGGCCGCCACCGTCACCCCGGACAGCGCCCGCACGGCCAGGCGGGTCCCGAAGTCGGCCTCGTCGGAGAACGGCGACCCGTCCGGCCCGATGCGACGGTCGGACGACTGGGTGCTGAGCCGGAACGTGCGGCCGAAGGTGCGCCCGTCGTCGGCCGACGACGAGAGCACCACGTCGGCGGTGGGCCCCTGCCGGTCGAGGGTCCGGTCGTAGTACACGACGTCGATGCGCCCGTCGGGAGCCACGGCCACGGCCGGCATGTCCTGGGACACGCCGTCGCCCACCGGGCCGCCGTTCACCCGCACCGGGCGGTCGGACTCGAAGCCTTCGCTGGTCGAGCGGCGCAGCAGGACGTCGGTGTCGCCGTTGCGCCGGTCGGCCCAGGCCACCACCGGGTCGCCGTTGCGGTCGACGGCCAAGCCCGCGACCGGAGGCTGGTACACCAGGAAGCGTCCGGGCGGGACCACGTCGGCGTCCACCACCCGGCCGGGCTCGAACGTCCGGCCCCGGTCCGGGGATCGGGACAGCACCAGGCTGAACCGGCCCTCGTAGGTGCCGGGGAGGTTCTCCCAGTCGACCCTGTCGTCCCCGAAGTCGACGTACAGCACGGCCGGACCGCCTTCGGGGCCCACGGCCAGGGTGGGCGCGCCGACACGGGCCCGGCCGGGATCGCTGACCCGGACCGGCGGGGTCCACGTGCGGCCGGCGTCACCGGACTGGCTGAGCACGATGGGGAGCCCGGTGCGGGCGAAGCACAGGGTGCACTCGCTGGCCGCGTCGTCTGACTGGAGCCAGGCCGCGAACAGGCGACCGCTGCGGACGTCGACCGCGAACGTGGCCTGGAAGGCGTGAGGCCCGGCCACCCTCACGGCCTCGCCGAAGGACAGGCCGCCGTCACCCGAGCGGGTCAGCCACAGGGCCTCCGGCGTGTTGCCCGGCCCAGCCAGGGTGCTGAACAGCACGTACAGCGTGCCCCGGGCGTCGAAGGCGGCGGTGGGGGCGAACGGCTTGCCCGTGGACCCCGGAGGCACGGCCAGGCCCCTGTCCTGCCACGTGCCGCCCCCGTCGGTGGACACGTGGACCCCGGCGGCGTAGTCCGGCCGGTCGACCCGGTCGACGACGACGAGGTTGGTCGCCTGCAGAGGGTTGATTGCGAGCGACGGGGAGTTGCGGGCGACGACCGGGTCCGGGTTGGTGGAGACGAGCACGTCGCCACCCGGAGCGGCCACGATCTGGCCCGCCCGGCCCTCACCGTCGCCGCCGTCCCCACAGCCGACGCCGCCCGCGCCGACCAGAGCCACGGCCGCGACGAGGGCGCCGAATCGATTCCGCCCTTCTCCCACCGGCGCCGATCCTAGGGAGGATCGACGGTGCCGTCCCTGCGCGCCCACGCGGCGACGGCCACCGCGGCCAGAGCCAGGCCGTAGGAGAGCCGTCCGATGGCGACGGTGTGGGGGTGGTCGAGGATGACGGCGAAGAAGTACGGGTAGCCGGCCGCGGCCACTGCGGCCCACACCGGGGCGGCAGCCACCGTGGCCACGGTCAGGAGCACGACCGCGTACCAGGGCTGTACCGGGGTGGCGGCCAGGAGGAGGGCGCCGAGGAGGGCGGCTTGCGCCCGCGGCACGTCGCGGCCGCGAAGCACCACCCATCCGAGCACCCCGGCCAGCCCGGCGCCGGCGACGACCGCGGTGGCGGTGGCCGGCAGTCCCAGCAGCCCGGCGAGGAGGTAGCGACCGCCCTCGCCGTACTTCTCCTCACGCAGGTAGCCGGGGAGGTAGCCGAGCACGCGGGTGCCCACATCGGCCACGTGGGGGAGATAGCCGAGGGCCACGACGGCCGCGGCCCCGGCAACGGCCGGCACGAGCCATCCTCGGCGGCGGGCGGCCAGACCGGGCAGCACCACCGCCGGATAGAGCTTGACCATGGCGGCGATGCCGATCAAAGCGCCGGCCCGGCCCGGCCGGTCTCGGGCCGCGAGCAGCAGGGCGCCGACCACGGCCAGGGCGGCCAGGCCGTCGACGTGGCCGTTGTTCACCACCTCCACCACGGGGAAGGGCGACAGGGCGTACAGGGCAGTCCACCGCTCGTCGCGGCCCCAGGCCCGCAGCACCAGGGGCAGGAGGGCGACCAGCCCCAGGTCGACGGCCAGGCCGGCCACCTGCCACGCCTTGTGGCGGGCGTCGATGCCGGCCAGCCGGTACACGGCGGCGAACCAGGCCTGCGCCGCGGGCGGGTAGACGGTCCGCTCCGACGGGCGGTTGATGCGGGTGCACCCCGGAGGACGGTCGAGGGCGGCACAGCCGGCGTCGTCGGGCCACAGCCAGGGCTCTCGGAGGCGGGCCAGCACGGGCGAGTCGGGCGGGTGGCGGTAGGGGTTGACGCCGGCGGCCTGGACCCGACCGTCCCAGGAGTAGCGGTAGAGGTCGTCGGAGAGCGTGGGCGGCCCGGCCAGCGCAGCCAGCCTCAGGGCGGTGGCCAGGCCGAAGACGGCAGCGACGGACGCCCGGCGGGGCAGGCGCAGGGCGCACGCCACCGCCACCCCCCAGGTCGCCGCCCACACGGCCAGGCGGGCGAGGATCGTCCACCGGTCGGCCAGGACCGGTGCGCCGCCGGCCACGGCCGCGGAGAGGACCACGCCGGCGACGCCGACCACGGCCAACCCGACGGCCGGCCTCACCGTCTCCCGGCGCAGCACGGTGGGCGGCACGGGGCACGATAGAACTGCGGCCGTGCCCGACGTGGTCATCCCCGTGCTCGACGAGGCCGCAGCCCTGCCCGCCCTGCTGGCGGCCATGCCGCCGGGCTACACGCCGATCGTGGCCGACAACGGATCCACCGACGGCTCGGGCGACGTCGCCCGCCGGGCCGGGGCCACCGTGGTGGTCGAGCCGGTCCGGGGGTTCGGCGCCGCCTGCTGGGCCGGGCTCACCGCCGCCCGCGCCGCCGACGGGGTGGTCTGCTTCATGGACGGCGACGGCTCCCTCGACCCCGCCGACCTGCCGCGGGTGGCAGGCCCGGTGCTCAACGACGAGGCCGACCTGGTACTGGGAGCGCGTCGCCCCGTCCGCCCCGGCTCCTGGCCGGCCCACGCCCGTCTGGCCAACCGGGTCCTGGCCGCCGAGATCCGCCGTCGCACCGGCCAGCGGCTGGCCGACCTGGGGCCCATGCGGGCCGCCCGGCGGGAGCCGCTGCTGGCCCTGGGCATCGAGGACCGCCGGTTCGGATGGCCTCTGGAGATGGTGCTGCGGGCCATTGACGCCGGGTGGCGGCTGGCCGAGGTCGACGTGCCGTACTCGCCCCGCACCGGCCGGTCCAAGGTCACCGGTACGGTGGCGGGCACGGTCCGGGCGGTGCGTGACATGGGCCGGGTCCTGGCCGAGCGTTCGAGGTAAGGCCGCTGCTCCATCTGGCGGCAAGGGCGGTGACGAATACTGGCCATGCAGCCGATGCACGTCCTGGTCATGGCCAAGGCGCCCGTGCCCGGGAACGTCAAGACCCGGCTGTGCCCCCCCTGCACCCCGGTGGAGGCCGCGGCCCTGGCCGAGGCCGCCCTGGCCGACACCCTCGACGCGGTCGCCTCCTGCGGCGCCGGCCGGCGAGTCCTCGCCCTCGAGGGCGAGCCTGGCCCGTGGCTCCCGGCCGGCTTCGAGGTCATCGCCCAGTGTGCGGGGGGACTCGACCAGCGGCTGACCGGCGCGTGGGCGGAGGCCGGCGGCCCCGGGGTGCAGATCGGGATGGACACTCCACAGGTCACGTCCGAACTGCTCGACGACGCCCTTGGCTCTCTCGACCACGCCGGCGCGGCCCTGGGTCGGGCCGGCGACGGCGGCTGGTGGGCGATCGGGTTGCGACGGCCGGACCCGGCCGTGTTCCGGGGCATCCCCATGAGCACGGCGCGCACCGGCGCGGCCCAGTGGGCCCGCCTGCGCTCGCTCGGTCTCGACGTCGCCACGCTCCCCACCCTCGTCGACCTCGACACCGTTGCCGACCTGGCCGCGGTGACGGGCGCCGGCCCGGCCACCCGCACCGCGGCCCTGGCCAGCCGACTCGGGCTCGTCGGGGCGCCGGCGTGATGCCCGTGGCCGAGGTGACCCTCGTCGAACCACCCCTGCAGCGGTCACTGGCCGGCGCTCAGCGCGACCGCCGCCGCGGCCGGTCCACCGCCCACCTGCTGCTGCGCCCCGACGGTGAGGAGGCGGTGGCACTCGACCTGGCCCGCTGGAATGCCCCGGCGACGGCCGAGGAGCAGGCCGTGCTGGCGACAGTCGACGGCCCCGTCCTCGACCTCGGCTGCGGCCCGGGCCGGCTGGTCTTCGACCTGGCCGCCCGACGCGTCCGGGCCCTGGGCATCGACTCGTCGCCGGAGGCGGTGGAGCTGGCGCGGCGGCGAGGGGCGGTGGTGCTGCAGCGCGACCTGTTCTGCGCCCTGCCCGGCGAGGGTCGATGGGCCACGGTCCTCCTCTTCGACGGCAACGTCGGCATCGGCGGTGACCCCGTGCGCCTCCTGGCCCGCTGTCGCCGTCTCATCGCCCGTCGCGGACGCGTCGTCGTGGAGGTGGGCCCCCCGGGGACGGGCTGGAGCCGACGGTCGGCCCACCTCGAGCACGACGGCCGCCGCAGCCCTCGGTTCGCGTGGGCGGTGGTGGGGGCGGACGCCATCGCCGGGCTGGCGGGCGACGCCGGCCTCCGGGTGGCGACCATGGCCGACACCCGGTCGGGGCGGTGGTTCGCCCACCTGGAGCGGGGCCATTGAAGGTCCCGGTCCGCGTGCGCCGTTGGACGACCGACCCCGACCGGCCACTCCAGCAGGGCGCCTACGCCTCTCCGCTCCGCGACGAGCGTCTGGCCGCCTGGCTGGGGGCGGCACTGGGCGTGCTGTTCACGGTGTGCTTCGTGACCGGTCTGTACTCCCACCTCCAGCAGAACCCGCAGGGCTGGTTGCCGATCCCCGCCCGTCCGGCTGGCCTGTACCGCCTCACCCAGGGCATCCACGTGGCCGCCGGTATCGCATCGGTGCCCGTGCTCATCGCCAAGCTGTGGCTGGTGTGGCCCCGCTTCGTGGCCTTTCCGCCGGTGAAGAGCGCCAGCCACCTCGTCGAGCGGGTCGGCCTGCTGCCGCTCGTCGCCGGTGGCATCTTCATGACCTTCTCCGGGGTGGCCAACATCGCCCAGTGGTACCCGTGGCGGTTCGCGTTCAGGGCCTCGCACTTCTGGATGGCGTGGGTGACCATGGGGGCGATCGTGGCCCACGTGGGAGCCAAGTGGGCCCTCACGCGCGGGACCCTGCGCCGTCCCTCGCGGCGGCCGGCACTGGCCCAGGCCGACCCCGCCCTCGGCGCCGTCGCCGAACCCGATCGCGCACAGGCGGACGGGCTCTCGCGCCGGGGGTTCCTGGGGACGGTCGCGGCTGCATCCGGCGTGCTCACCGTGACGACCGTCGGCCAGACGTTCCCCCCGCTCCGGTCGCTGGCCGTGCTCGCACCCCGCGACCCGGGCGTGGGACCGCAGGGCTACCCGGTGAACCGGGGCGCCGTGAACGCCGGTGTGGTGGACCTGGCCCGGTCACCGGACTACCGCCTGGTGGTGGACGGCCGCGTGGCCACGCCGTTGAACCTGGGCCTGGAGGACCTGCTGGCCCTCCCTGCGTCCGAGGGGCGCCTGCCCATCACCTGCGTGGAGGGGTGGAGCTTCTCGGCCGCCTGGCGAGGGGTGCCGGTGCGCGACCTGCTGGCCATGGCCGGGGCCGACCCCGACCGCACCGTCCTGGTGGAGTCGTTGGAGCCGCAGGGGGCCTACCGCACGTCGACCCTGAACCCCGACCAGGCCGCCGACCGAGACACCCTGCTGGCCACCCACCTCGACGGCCAACCGCTCGACGTCGACCACGGGTTCCCCTGCCGGCTCATCGCCCCCAACCGGCCCGGCGTGCTGCAGACCAAGTGGGTGACAAAGGTGACGGTGCTGTGAGCGGGACGACGGCCACCGAGGCCAGCAAGGGAGGGGCCCTGTTCTGGGTCTCGGCGGCCGTCGGCTGGATCATCATGGCCGCCGGCGTGCGGGGGATACTCGAGAACAGCGTCGACACGCGCCCCGGCGACCTGGCCCGGTTCGTCGTCGCCGGCGCCGTCCTCCACGACCTGGTCGTCGCCCCCCTGGTCATCCTGGCTGCCGTGGTCGTGGGCCGGGTGGTGTCGGCGCGGGCGCGGGCGATCGTGCAGGGGGCCCTGGTGGTGAGCGCGGTGGTCGCCCTGTTCTCCTACCCGCTGGTCCGGGCCTACGGGCTGGCCACCAACAACCCCACCTCGCTGCCCCACGACTACGCCGCCAACCTGCTGGGGGTCCTCGGAGTGGTGTGGGCGACCGCCGCCGTCCTCGTGCTCCTGCGGCTGCGAGCCGCCCGCCGGTCCTAACCCCGCCGCCTCCTCCGGCGGGCCCTGTGGACGGCCCGAACGACGGCCGCCACGGCGACCATCCCGGCCACCGGGAGCACGGCGCGCAGGAGGTTCACGGGCAGGACCAGCGGGGCGGGCGGGGCGTCGCCGTGGTCGCTCGGGGCACCGGCGGCGCGCCGGATGCGCCACACCATCCCCGTCCCCAGACGGATCTCCACGCCGCCGCGTTCGGGGGCGGGCACCATCTCCCCCCAGTCGACGACGTACAGGTAGCCGTCGGGCCCGAAGCGACAGTCGACCGGACGCTCGAAGCCGTTGTGGGGCAGGATGCTGGCCCCGCCGGCGATCCGGTTGACGGCGAAGTCGACGACCTTGCGCTCGGCCATGTCGACCCGGACCACCTTGAACCCGGCCGGGACGATGCGGCGGGTGGTGACCGGGGCGGCGTCGCCGAAGCAGTTGGCGGCGGCGTGGGCGGTGAAGGAGACGTAGGGCTCGGGTGGCGCTCCGGGCGGCTCGGCGATCACCGGTTCCCGGCCCCTGCCGCCGTCGCCCCACTGCTCGTCGTCGAGGTGGCGGCCGGAGGCGTAGTCCGGGTAGCCGTACCAGGTCCCGGCGATCACCTCGTAGAAGTCGTCGGGGTCGCCGATGATGAAGCGGGCGCCGCGCTCGTCGATCCCGTGCTCGGTGGCGAACAGGCGGCCGTCGGGATGGTGCAGGAGCCCGAAGGCGTTCCGCAGACCCCACGCCAGGAGCTCGAGGTTGCCGCCGTCGGGATCGCAGCGCAGCACCCCGGTGGTGCACTTCGTCCGGCCGGGAACGACCTGGCCCTCCTGGGTCTCGGTCCCGAACGGCACGAAGGCGCCGGTGCGGACCTTGTCCCGCAGCCTGCCGGTGACGTCCTGGGACTCGTAGTTGCGCCCGACGAGGGTGACGTCCTGGCCGGGGACGTCGCAGACGTCCTGCAGGGCCGGGTTGCGCAGCCACTCGTAGGCGATGTTGTCGGCGCCGACACACCACAGTTGGCCGCGCTGCCGGTGCTGAACTAGAGCTTGCCGTCGGGGCCGAAGCTCGGAGGGCTGAGCTGATGATCACCGCGCCCGGGAAGCCCGGTGACGACCTCCTCCAACCGGCCACCGGGACGGACGCGCCCGATGTGGTCGTTGTAGGAGTAGTAGAGGGCCGTCGTGCCAGGCACAGCCGGTGAGCGCGCCGCTCTGGTTCCAGCGCTCCAGCGGGATCTCGAACACCGCCTCGCGCTCGCCGGAGACGGTGTCGAGCCTCCAGATGGGGGCGGCGAGGGAACCACTCCGAAGGGCGCCGTGGGCCAGCATGACGACGCTCGAGGGCACAGGCAGGGCGATGTCGGCGACGGCGAGGCCGGCGATGGCGAGGAGGGCGACCGCCGACCCGACGGCCAGCGCTCCCCGCACCCCGACGCCGGTCACCCCGCCGGCTACCAGGTGGCTCGCCCCCGACCCACGGTCACCAGACGTTGCTTCCCTTCCGGGGCAAAGCGTCACGCGACAGCATCGGGGGTGCGAGAGTGGGGCGTGACCGGTAGGGCATCCCTCCAGGTCCGCCTGGAAAGCGCGGCGGACACCTCCGCCGCGGACGAAGCCGTGCCGGACGTGTCGGATCCCGTCGCCCTGTTCCGGGAGCTGGAGGCCAGCGGCCGGTTCCAGCGCGACACCGGGTTCGGCCGCCTCTACCACGCCGGCCAGCTCTCCCTGCGGGAGAACCGGGCGGCCGACAGCCTTCACGTCGTCGTCGACGGGAACCGCATCGCCGGCCACGTCGACAGGGTGTCGCCATTGGGAACCCGGCCGGAGCGCCGAACCCGCTATTCGGTGCGCCGGGCCGCGGCCCACAACATGGCCGGCATGGCCCAGGACCTGGTCAGGCTGGTGCGGGGCCGCCAGGGCGACCACCGGTCCCGGCTCGACTGCGAGTGGACGTGGGACCCCGAGCCGAGCCGGCCTCGGCCGGAGGACCTGCTCGACCCGTCGGCCTGGACCGTGCAGCTGGAGGCGCGCGTGTCCGGGACACTCGACGCCGAGCGGCTCGGGCGAGCGGTGGCCGCGGTGCTCGGAACGCGTCCGACCGCGGTCGAGCCCTTCTCGGTCGTCGACTGCCCCGACGACGCCTCGCTCGATCGACTGCGGTCCGATCTCCGCCGGGCCGTCGTGGCCGTGGACGAGTGGCCCCCGCTGCGGGTGTGGCTGGCCCACCACCCTGGTGGCGACGTCGTCATGCTGGAGGTGAACCACGCCGCCGCCGACGGCCCCGCCGCTCTGCTGATGCTGCGCTCGATCGCCGACGCCTACGCCGCCGGCGACGGCTCCGTCCAGCAGCTCGATCTCCCCGTCAGCAGCGAGCTGCCCGTGCGGCCGGCGTCGGCTGCGGTGTCAGCGCTCGAAGCCCGTCACCGGGCGTTGACCGAGCGGCTCCGTGACCTGCTGGCCCGGCCCGCCCGCCTGGCGCCCCAGGGTCACGTCGACGAGCCCGGGTACGGCATGCACCTGGTGCGGCTGTCGCCCGAGGACACCGGTCTGGTGGTCGACGCCAGCCGCCCGGGGACCACCCGCAACGTGATGGTGGCCGCCCTGCACCTGGCCATGGGCGAGTGGAACCTCCGGCACGGCACGCCCGGGCGCAGCATCGGTGTTCTCGTGCCGGTCGACCTGCGCCCGCCGGGATGGCGGCCCGAGACGGTCGGCAACTTCTCGGTCACGGCCCGGGTGTCGACGGCCCGGCGCCATCGCTCCGGCCCCGAGGCCGCACTGCGCGAGATCAGCTCGCAGACGGCCCGCAACCGGCGGGCCCGGACCGGCGCCGCCCTGCTCGAGGCGTTGGACCGGACCGGACTGGTCCCTCTGTGGGCCAAGCAGTCCGTCGTGGTGATCCAACCCCTCACCCGCAACCGGCTGCTGGACACGGCCATGGTCGCCAACCTGGGGCGTCAGGACGACCCGCCGTCCTTCGGCGACGCCGCCGGCCCGGTCGTCGAGATGTGGTACTCGGCGCCGGCCCGCACCCCCGCTGCACTGTGCATCGGTGCCGTCACCCTGTCGGGACGGCTGCACGTGGCCTTCCGGTACCCGCACCGATTGTTCGACGCCGACGCCGCCCGCCGTTTCGTGGACTGCTACCTGACCGAACTGCGCTCGGTCGGGGCCAGCCGCGTGCGCCGGCAGTCGCAACGCGAAAGAGCCGGTGGGCTACGGGCCCACCGGCTC
>JALYGL010000197.1 GCA_030777125.1 Actinomycetota bacterium | reverse complement strand
GCCCAGGCCGGCGGCCGCTGCATGTGGTGGCCGAACCGGCCCAGCGGCGTCGACCCCTTCTTCGAGCCCTTCCCGACCAGCCGGGTGACCAGGGCGTCCTCGGTGGAGCTGTCGCGTGCCATTCGTCTCCGATCGTTTCCGCCAGCCTTCCCCCCGTGCCCCCGTCTTAGGCCGATACGGCGCCGGTCCACCACCCTCTCTATGGTTGAGGACCTTGATCCGGGCCGCGTTCGAGATCCGGCCTCCCGGCGTGGCCGGTGCCCTGACGACAGCGCGGTCGACGCCCACCCGGAGGCGGTGCGCCGGCCGTGCGGCCGCGCCCGCCCGGCGATCGCGGTCATCGGCGGCGGCGTGGGCCCGGTGGACGCCTCCTCCCAGGTGACCCGGGCGGGCGGGGGTGGCCTGCTCCTGGCCCGGGGCTCGGCCGCCTACGCCCACCCCGGCGGGCTGACCGCGGGCCTGGCCGCCACCGTGGAAGCGCTCGCCCGGTGACGGACCCGATCCCGCCCACCATTGAGTGGCACGACGGCGCGGTGCGGATCATCGATCAGCGCCTGTTGCCTGAGCGCCTGGTGCTGGTCGACCTCCGGACCGTCGACGAGTTGTGCCAGGCCGTCCGCGACCTCGCCGTGCGGGGCGCTCCGGCGCTGGGTGTGACCGGGGCCATGGGCATCGCCCTGGCCTCTGTGACCGGCGTCCCGCTCGATGAGGCGGCCGACCGCGTCCGGGCCACCCGGCCCACCGCGGTCAACCTGGCGTGGGGAGTGGAGCGGGCGCTCGGCGCCGACGACCCCGTCGCCGAGGCCCGGCGACTGGCCGCCGACGACGTGGCCCGCAACCGCCGCCTCGGCGCTCACGGGGCCCTGCTCGTCCCCCAGGGAGGCCGGGTCTACACCCACTGCAACGCCGGGGCGCTGGCCTGCGCCGGCTACGGCACGGCCCTGGGTGTGGTCCGGGCCGCGTCGGAGCAGGGACGGCGCCCGGTGGTGTGGGTGGGCGAGACCCGGCCCGTACTGCAGGGCTCGCGCCTCACCGCCTGGGAGCTCGGGCGACTCGGCGTGCCGGCCACGCTCGTGGCCGACGTCATGGCCGGCTCGCTCATGTCCGCCGGCGAGGTCGACTGCGTGGTGGTGGGCGCCGACCGCATCGCCGCCAACGGCGACGTGGCCAACAAGGTGGGGACGTACGGGCTGGCCGTGCTGGCCGCCCACCACCGGGTGCCCTTCTACGTGGCCGCCCCGCTGTCCACCGTCGACCTGGCCTGCCCGTCGGGGGACGCCATACCCATCGAGCGCCGGCCCGCCGACGAGGTGGCGGTGATGGCCGGGCGGCGGGTCGCCCCGGAGGGCATCCCAGTGGAGAACCGGGCGTTCGACGTCACCCCGGCGGCGCTGGTCACGGCCATCGTCACCGAGGAGGGAGTGGCCCGTCCCCCGTACGCAACGTCGCTGGTGCGCCTCTTCGGGTGACAGATCGGTTCGACCTCTTCCAGTCGGGCACTATGGGGGACATGGCGTTAGGTGACGGGACCGACGCAGACCTGCTCCGGCAGTACCTCGACGAGATCGGTCGCCACCCACTGTTGAGCCGCGAGGACGAGCAACGCCTCGGCCGGGCCGTCCACGCCGGGCGGGAGCAGGTGATGCGCCGGCGGACCGAATCGACCCCTGGCGATGCCGCTGTCATCTCCGCGTGTGAGGCCGCCACCCGGGAGCTGATCCAGTGCAACCTCCGGCTGGTGGTCGCCATCGCCAAGCGGTACCAGTCCGTTGCCGGCCTTGGGCTCCTCGACCTCATCCAGGAAGGCAACCTGGGCCTGATGCGGGCGGTGGAGCGGTTCGACTACCGCCGCGGGTTCCGGTTCTCGACCTACGCCACCTGGTGGATCCGCCAGGCCATCACCCGGGCCATCGCCAACACCGCCCGGTCCATCCGTCTGCCGGTCCAGACCCACGACATGGTCAGCCGGGTGCTGCGGACGCAGCGGCTGCTGGAGAGCGACCTGGGCCGGCCGCCCACCGTGGCGGAGCTGGCCGCCGAGCTCGACGTGGCCCCCGAGCGGGTGGAGCTGGCCCTGTCGTGGGCCAGCGAGCCCATGTCGCTCTTCGAGCCGGTGGGCGACGACGGCAGCACCCTGAACGACTTCCTGCGCGACCTCACCACTCCGTCCCCGTTCGACGAGGTGGCCGCGGCCGAACTGCCCACCGACGTGGCCCGGCTGCTGGAGGTGCTCGGCGACCGGGAGCGGGAGGTCCTGTGCCTGCGCTACGGCCTCGACCGGGGCCGGCCCCGGACGCTCGAGGAGGTGGCGGCCCTGTTCCGGCTCACCGCCGAGCGCATCCGCCAGATCGAGCAACGCGCCATCGAGAAGCTGCGCCGGCGCAGCACCGAGATGCAGGCCGACGAGCTGCTGGCCGGCTGAGGGCCGGAGCCCGCGAAATCAGAACAGGCGGGCGGGCGGCTCCACGCCCGGCGATGTCAACAGCTCCGGACCGTCGTTGGCCGCGTTGTTGACCGCCGGGCTGGCCGGACGGCCGGCGAGAGTGCCGGCCGGAGCCGGGCGCAGCACCGAGCAGGCCGACGAAACCTCGGAGTCTGCGTCCCCGTGCAGCCAGCGGAACCACGTCGAGCGGGGAAGCACGGCCGGCATGCGGTCGTGGAGTGGCGCCACGTCGGGACCGGCGGCGGTGGTGACCACGGCCACGGTCAGCAGGGGGTGCCCGTCGGGCGACGTCCAACGGTCCCAAACGGCGGCGAAGGCGAGGGGCGCCCCGTCGGGCGACCCCAGGTGCACCGGTCGGCGGTCGGCGTCCCACTCGTAGAACCCGTCGGCCGCGACGATGCAGCGGCGACGGACGACGGCGTCGGCGAACGCCGGCCTTTCGAGCAGGGACTCGGCCCGGGCGTTGATCGGCCTCGGTCCCGACGACGGGTCGGCCGACCAGGAGGGGACGAGGCCCCAGCGCATGGTGCCCAGGCGGAGGCCGCCGGCGCCGGCAGCCACCACGTACACCTCCCGGCCCGGCGCCACGTTCCAACTCGGCCCCAGCTCGGCGGCCACGCTGCGGGCACCGAACCACTCCGCCAGCTTGGCCGCCGTGGTCGTGGCCACCATCCGACCGCACATCGGGCCCAGGCTACGCCGGGGCCAGCGCTGCCGGCGGCCTTCCGCCCGGGTGGCGGTCAGGCCACCCCGGCGGACAGGTGGAGCCGGGGCGTCAGACGGTCGCCCGGCGACTGGTGACGGCCCGGTAGATCAGCAGGCAGATGATGGCGCCGATGACCGAGCCCAGGATCCCCACCGGGTGTATGCCCAGGTCCTCCGCATCGTTGCGGAAGAGGGCGTCGGCCAGGAAGCCGCCGAGGAACGACCCGGCGATCCCGAGGAGGATGGTGGCCCCGATGCCCATGGGGTCGCGGCCGGGAACGAGCAGCCGGGCCAGTGCGCCGGCGATGAGGCCGATGATGATGAGACCGAGGATGAAACCGAGCATGGTCTTCTCCTGTCGAGGTTGATGTGGCGGCACGTAGGTTCCCGGCCGCAGGAGGGGGCAAACTCTTCCATGCCCATCTCACGACTACTTTTTGTGGCCGTCGCCCCGCTGGCAGTGGCCACATTGGTGGGTCTGGCCCTGCTGTGGCCCAGGGGCGACGATCCCGTCCGGTCCGAGTCGCTGGGCCCGGCGGCCGAGCTGGTGGACGCCGTCGTCGTCACGGACCTCCGCGTCCCGTGCGAGGGGACCCCCTCGCAGGTGGCCAGCGCCTGCCACTTCACCACCGTGCGCATCACCGCCGGCATCGACAAGGGCATCGAGCGCACCCTGGAGATGTTCGAGGGACCGGGTCAGCCCACCCTGAAGGCGGGTGACCGGATCGTGCTGGGCCGGACGTCCGACGCCGGCGGGGTCGAGTACTACTTCGCCGACTTCCAGCGACGGACGCCCCTCGTGTGGCTGGGCCTGCTCTTCGCCGTGGTCGTCGTGGCCGTGGGACGGATCCGGGGCCTGGCCGCGCTGGCCGGGCTGGTCGTCACGTTCCTCCTGCTGATCGAGTTCGTCCTGCCCGCCGTCCTCGAGGGGAGCAACCCCCTGGCCGTGGCCATCGTCGGATCGGCGGCCATGATGTTCGTCCTCCTGTACCTGGCTCACGGGGTCAACGCCCAGACCACCACCGCCCTGCTGGGGACCCTGGTGAGCCTGGTCATCACCGGGCTGCTGGCCGCCCTGTTCGTCGAGGTCGGCCGCCTGGTCAGCGTGGGGACGGAGGAGACGGCGTTCCTCCAGGTCAGCGCCGCCCAGGTCAACCTGGAGGGGCTGCTGTTGGGCAGCATCATCATCGGGTCGCTCGGTGTGCTGAACGACGTCACCGTCACCCAGGCGTCGGCCGTGTGGACATTGCGGGCCGCCGATCCCGGCAGCGGCGCCCGCTCCCTCTACCGGTCGGCCATGCGCATCGGGCGGGACCACATCGCGTCCACGGTCGACACCCTGGTGCTGGCCTATGCCGGGGCGTCGCTGCCCCTGCTCCTGCTCTTCACCCTGGCCAGCCGCCCGCTCGGTGACGTGATCTCCGGGGAGCTGGTCTCCCAGGAGATCGTCCGCACCCTCGTGGGAGGCATCGGTCTGGCCGCCTCGGTGCCGATCACGACCGGGCTGGCCGCCGTCGTGGTCAGCCGGGCCGACACCGCCCCGCCGCCCGCGATCGACGTCGAACCGGCCTGATCTTAGGGATTCCTAAGATCAACGCTTCCCACTCCCTTATACCGGCGGTACAGTTGGCCTATGGGCACCGCCACCGCCCGTCCCGACATCGGAATGCGCCGGGTCACGTGCGTCCGCATCGTGTTCGGAAAGGCGTCCGTGCGGGCCGAGGTGGTCGGCACCGCCGACCGCCTCCCGGTGGTCCGACCGGTCCCCCTGCGCGTGGCCCGCGACCTGGTGGTGTCCGGGATCCCGTCGGTGTTCCGGCGAGAGGGCTGACCGCGCCATGTACGCGTGCATCTGCCGGGCCGTCACCGAGCGAACCGTGTCCGCGGCCATCGCCGCCGGCGCCTGCAGCGTCGACGACCTGGCCGCCGGCTGCGGGGCGGGGTCGCGCTGCGGCGCCTGCCTCCCCTCCCTCCACCGGCTCCTGGGAGAATGCCTGGGCCTCACCCCGTCGGCCCCAACCGCCGGGTCCCATCCCACCCCGAGGAGATAAGTGCGAGGAAGCGCTGCGGTCGTCGACGTCCTGAACGACGTGCTCACGGCCGAGCTCACGGCCGTCAACCAGTACTTCGTCGACGCCAAGATGTGCGCCAACTGGGGCTACGGGCGGCTGGCCGAGCACATCCGCGCCGACTCCATCGACGAGATGAAGGACGCCGACGCCCTGATCGAGCGCATCCTGTACCTGGACGGTGTCCCCAACCTCCAGCGCCTCGGGATGGTCCGGGTGGGCGAGTCGGTGCCCGAGAAGCTGCAACTGGCCCTGCAGGTCGAGATCGAGGCCATCGAGCGGCTGACCGCGGGGATCGCGGTGTGCAACGCCGAGGCCGACCACGGCACCCGCCAGCTCCTGGAGCGCATCCTGGCCGGCGAGGAGGAGCACGCCGACTGGCTGGAGACACAGCTGAGCCTCATCACCAGCCTGGGCGCGGAGCTGTACCTGGCCTCCCAGGTGGGCGACTGACTCAGCCGGCCGGCCGGGCGTCCCAGGTCGGGGTCAGGGCCCGGGCCGCCCGGGCCTCGTCGACCCGGCGGACGGGTGCGGTGCGCGGCGCCTGACGGGCATCGCCGGCGTCGCCGCCGGCGATGCGCACGAAGGCATCGGCCAGGGCCTCGAGCGTCTGGGGGCTCTCGGTCTCGGTCGGCTCGACCATCAACGCCTCCTCCACGATGAGGGGGAAGTACACG
>JALYGL010000196.1 GCA_030777125.1 Actinomycetota bacterium | reverse complement strand
GCGAGAAGCGGGTGAAGGTGACCCTGGCGTGCGAGCAGTGCAAGCGCCGGAACTACATCACCATGAAGAACAAGCAGAACGACCGGGAGCGGATGGAGCTGAAGAAGTACTGCCGGTGGGACCGGGTCCACACGCTGCACCGGGAGACGCGGTAGAGCGCGACGCCGCACGTAACCTTCCGGAAACGTCCGGGGTCGTACCGGTGGTGATCCCAGCCGAAGAGGCGTCGTTGGTGACCGCGGCCAAGGCCGGCGAGCGTGATGCGTTCGACCAGCTGGTCAAGTCCACCTACGCCGAGGTCTACACGCTGGCCTACCGCCTGACCGGCAACGAGGAGGACGCTCGCGACGTGGTCCAAGAGGCGTACTTCAGGGCGTTTCGTAGCCTGAAGCGCTTTCGGGGCGATTCCCGGTTCTCCACCTGGATGTACCGGATCACCGCCAACTGTGCCTCGAGCTACCTCACCCGCCGGCGCAAGGGCCGTCACGAGCAGCTGTCCGACGACGACAGCCACCGCGACGAGCGGCCCGAGGCGGACCCGGAGCAGATGGCCGAGGCCGGCGCCCTGCGCGACCGGATGACGGCCGCCCTCGCCGACCTCCCGCCCACACTCCGGTCGGTCGTGGTCCTCCGCGACGTCTACGACCTCCCCCACGAGGCCATCGCGTCGGAGCTGGGCATCACCGAAGCGGCCGCCAAGGTGCGCCTGCACCGGGCCCGCCGCAAGCTGCGGGAGCGCCTGTTCCCGATGCCCGGAGGGGAGAAGGCCCGTGCGGTCTAGCCGGTTGTCCGAGGGGTCCGTCTTCCGCCGGGCCCTGCACCGCGGCGGCGGGGCCGCGTGCGAGTCCGTGGCCGCCGCCCTCCCGGCGATCGTCGACGGTGGCGAGGTGGCCGACCTCGAGCTCCGCCGCCACGTCGAGACATGCCTGCGCTGCCAGGCCGAGCTGGCCCAGTACCGCAGGGTCCTGCGGGCGCTCCACCAGCTGCGCACCGAGGTGCTGGAGCCGGCGCCGGGCCTGTTGCCCGACATCCTGGCCTCCATCGGCGCGGCGGGGGAGCGGCGGGCGATGGGGTTCCTGCTCACCGGCCGGCAGGCCGCGTACCTGGGCGGAATCGCCGCCGCCACCGCTGCCGGCGCGGCAGGAGCCATCGTCCTGGCCAGCCGGGCCCGCAGCCGCCGCCTCAGCCTGGCCAGCTAGACCTCGGCCAGTTCGCGGCCGCTAACCCCCGGGCCGCCAGAAGCGGTCGCCGGGCGATGGGCTATCCTCAAGAGGGCCAACTCCCTGACTCACTCCCCTTTAGGGCAGTAGCTCAACTGGTAGAGCACCGGTCTCCAAAACCGGCGGTTGGGGGTTCGAGTCCCTCCTGCCCTGCCCGACGCTGATGTTCAGACTCTGATGTTGTAGGCGAAGACCGTGCCGAAGAGGTGCCTGTGAACCGACAGATGAAGCGCATGATGCAGAAGCAGGGGCAGCTCGCGCCCGACGGCACGCCCGCTCGCAAGGAGGCGCCCCGCCCGGCCCAGCGCCCGCCCAAGGAGCGCATCGGCGCCGCCGAGTACCTCCGCCAGATCCGGGCCGAGCTCCGCAAGGTGGCCTGGCCCACCCGCCCCGAGGTGGTCCGGTACTCAGTCGTCGTCCTGTTCGCCCTCGTCCTGCTGACGGCCCTGATCTTCGGGCTCGACTACCTGTTCGGCAAGGGCGTCATCTTCCTGTTCACGTGATGAGCGAACTCTCCGACACCGCCCCCGACGTCCCCGACACCGCCCTGGGTGCGGAGCCGGTCGACGGGCCGCCCACCGACCCCGTCGACGGCGAGTTCGACGCCGAGGAGGAGGAGGAGGAGGAGCGTCCGCCCGTCGAGAGCCCCTACGACCGCCCCGGCTCGTGGTACGTCGTGCACACCTACGCCGGCTACGAGAACAAGGTGAAGTCGAACCTGGAGAGCCGGATCGCATCCATGAACATGGAGGACCGCATCTTCGAGTGCGTCATCCCCATGGAGGACGTCATCGAATTCAAGGGCGGCAAGCGGGTCACCGTTCAGAAGAAGGTGTTCCCGGGGTACCTGCTGGTCCGGTGCGAGCTCGACGACGATTCCTGGCGGGTGGTCCGCAACACGCCCGGCGTCACCGGGTTCGTGGGCCTGGGTGCCAAGCCCACCCCGCTGTCGCGCAAGGAGGTGGAGAGCATCCTCCAGGTCCAGCCCGGGGGCACCGAGGGCACGACCAGGAAGGCCAAGCCCCGGGCGATGTTCGAGGCGGGCGAGACGGTGCGGGTCCGGGAGGGCCCCTTCGCCGACTTCTCGGGCTCCATCGCCGAGATCAACGAGGACCAGATGCGGCTGAAGGTGCTCGTCAACATCTTCGGCCGGGAGACACCGGTGGAGCTCGAGTTCAGCCAGGTGGCGAAGCTGTGATCCAGGAGGAGCACGAACATGGGTAAGCGGCGTGTCGCCGCCGTGGTGAGGATCCAGATCCCGGCCGGGAAGGCAACGCCGGCGCCGCCGGTGGGTACGGCGCTGGGCCCCCACGGGGTCAACATCATGGAGTTCTGCAAGCAGTACAACGCAGCCAGCGCGGCCCAGGAGGGCACGGTCATCCCGGCGGAGATCACGGTCTTCGAGGACCGGTCCTTCACGTTCGTCCTGAAGACCCCGCCCACGCCCGTGCTGTTGCGGGCCGCGGCCGGCGTCGACAAGGGGTCGACCACGCCCGGCCGGGCTCCCGCCGGGTCCATCACCGACGCCCAGCTCACCGACATCGCCCGCACCAAGATGCCCGACCTGAACGCCAACGACATCGAGTCGGCCAAGCTGCAGGTGGCCGGGACCGCCCGGTCGATGGGGATCGAGGTCAAGTGACCCACACCCACCGCGACAGCAAGAAGTACACCGACGCCGTTCGGCGCTTCGACCGGCAGCAGCAGCACGGGCCGGGCGAGGCCATCGATCTGGTGAAGAGCCTGGCGTCGGCCCGCTTCGACGAGACGGTCGAGCTGGCCGTCCGGCTGGGCGTCGACCCCCGCAAGGCCGACCAGATCGTCCGGGGCACCGTGGGCCTGCCCGCGGGCACCGGCAAGGAGGTCCGGGTGGCGGCCTTCGCCGCCGGGCCGGCCGCGGTGGAGGCCCGCGAGGCGGGCGCCGACGTGGTGGGCGCTGACGACCTGGTGACACGGGTCCAGGAGGGGTTCCTCGACTTCGACGTCGCCGTCGCCACCCCCGACCAGATGGCCCAGGTGGGCAAGCTCGGACGCATCCTCGGCCCCCGAGGGCTCATGCCGAACCCCAAGACCGGCACGGTCACCACCGACATCGGCCGGGCCGTCCGCGAGTTCAAGGGCGGCCGGGTCGAGTACCGCACCGACCGGTACGGCAACATCCACGTGCCCATCGGCAAGGTCAGCTTCGACCGCCGGGCCCTGCTGGAGAACCTCCGGGCCGTCGTCGACGAGCTCAACCGGGCCAAGCCGGCCTCGTCCAAGGGTCGCTACATGCGGGGGATCACGGTGTCGTCCACGATGGGCCCCGGCGTCAAGGTCGACCCGGCGCCGATCCGGGCCATCGACGAGGAGCTCACGGGCGCCACCAGCTGACCGCCCGAGCGGCCCGTTGACCGGGTGGCCAGGCGTAGTAGGATCGGATCCCACAACTCAGACCCGCCGTAGACATTCGGTGCGCCCCAGGCGCAGAAGTGGCCCACAGGGCCCGCCAAACGAGGCGTGAACCTCCTTCCCGGAGTTCGCGCGCGAACCAGAGCGAACCCAGGAGGAGAGGCCGGATGGCCGCCGAGAAGCCCAGACCCGAGAAGGTCGCCGTGGTCGACGAGGTGCGGACGCGGCTTTCCTCCG
>JALYGL010000195.1 GCA_030777125.1 Actinomycetota bacterium | reverse complement strand
GCCGTCGAACATGGACGAGCCGGGCCGGCGATCGAGGGTGTTCCACTGCATCTGTGGCCGCTTGACGTCGGGGGGCAACCGGCGGACCTGGCCGGGCAGGACGCCCATGCCCTTGACGTCGGGGTCCTCCTCGGAGCCGTCGTAGAGCATCTGCATGCCCACGCAGATGCCGAGGAAGGGCTTGCCCGCGTCGACCGCCTCCCGGGCCGGCTCCTCCAGGGCCGCCGACCGGAGGGCCTCCATGCACCGCCCGAACGCGCCCACCCCGGGCAGGACGACGGCGTCGGCCCCGGCCACCGTGGCCGGGTCGGCGGTGAGCACGGCGTCGGCGCCCACCCGTTCCAGCGCCTTCTGGGCCGAGCGCAGGTTGCCGATGCCGTAGTCGAGGACGGCGATCACAGCTGGCCCACGGCCCCTGTCGGCGCCACCTCGGAGGAGCAATGAGAGCCACCGCCGGCTGCCCGCGCCGGCGAAGCCGGCCACCTCCGGCTGGCGCCCGGCAAGGAGACGGCGGAGGACGGCCGGATGCGCCGCACGGCCGCAGCACGATCGGCTCGCCCGAGCGGAGCGCAGCGAGCGAGGGCGACTCGGCTCACAGCTGGCCTTTGGTGGACGGGACGCCCCCGCCGTCGACACGCACGGCGTCGCGCAGGGCCCGGGCCACCCCCTTGAACGACGCCTCCAGGATGTGGTGGGGGTTCTTGCCGCTACGCATGGAGAGGTGGAGGGTGAGCGCTGCGGACGTGGCGAAGGCCCGCCAGAACTCCTCGGCCAGCTGGGGGTCGAAGGGCGGGCTGCCCAGCGGCTCGCCCCCCGGCTCCACGTCGTAAGCCAGGTACGGCCGCCCGGACAGGTCGAGGGCGACCTCCATCAGGGCCTCGTCGAGCGGCAGGAGGATCGACGCGAACCGGCGCACGCCGGCCTTGTCACCCAGGGCGTCCCGCAGGCACTCGCCCAGGGCGATGCCCACGTCCTCCACCGTGTGGTGGGCGTCGACGGCCAGGTCGCCCTCGGCCTTCAGGTCGAGGTCGAAGCCGCCGTGCTTGCCCAGCTGCTCGACCATGTGGTCGAAGAACGGCAGGCCGGTGGACACGTCGGTGCGGCCCGACCCGTCGAGGTCGAGGCGGATCTCGATCGAGGTCTCCTTGGTGACCCGCGAGCGGCTGGCGGCCCTCACGCCAGCACCTGGGCCAGGGCGGACAGGAACACGTCGTTCTCCTCGGTGGTGCCCACGGTGACCCGCAGGCACCCGGCCAGGTGCGGCCAGGACGAGCAGTCGCGGACCAGCACGGAGCGTTCGACCAGCTCCTTCCACACGGTGGCCCCCTCCATCGAGCGTGGCCGGAAGAGCACGAAGTTGGCCGCCGACGGCCACGTGTCGACAGGGAGCAGGGCCAGGCCGGCCGACACCCGTTCGCGCTCGGCCACCAGCGCCGCCACCCGGGCCTCCATCTCCGCCCGCCAGCGCAGGGCCAGCCGGCCGGCCACCTGGGCGGCGGCGTCGACGTGGTACGGAAGCACCACCCGCTCCAGGTCCGAGACGACCTCGGCCGGTCCGATCAGGTACCCGAGCCGGGAGCCGGCCATGGACCACGTCTTGGAGTACGTGCGGGTGACGACCAGCGGCCGGCCTTGTCCCACCCACGGCAGGGCGGACCACGGGGCGAACTGGGCGTAGGCCTCGTCGACCACCACCAGGCCGGGGGCGGCGGACAGCACCGCGTCGACCACCTCGGGGGGCTCCACCCGGCCGGTGGGGTTGTTGGGCGAGCACAGGAAGGTGATCGACGGCCGCGTCTCCCCCAGCACCCGGCGAACGTGGTCGACGTCGAGCAGGAAGTCGGGCCGCCGCTCCCCCACCACCACCTCGGTGCCGGTGATGCGGGCGATGTGGGAGTGCAGGGCGTAGGTGGGCTCGAAGACGACCGCCCGCCGGCCGGCGCCGCCGTAGGCCAGGCACACGGCCTGGAGGACCTCGTTCGAGCCCTTGCCCACCAGGACCTGCTCGACCCCCACCCCGTGCAGCTCGGCGATGGCCGACCGCAGGTCCCGGGCCGAGCGGTCGGGGTAGCGGTTGAACGGCACCGCGGCCAGCTCCTCGAGGAACGCGTCCTTCCAGGCCGCGGGCGGCGGGTACGGCGACTCGTTGGTGTTGAGCCGGACGTCGACCGTCACCTGGGGCGAGTGGTAGCCCTCCAGGGCGACGAGGTCGGGGCGCACCTCAACCGTCATGAGAGCCTCATGCGCACGGACTCGGCGTGGGCGGCCAACCCCTCGGCCTCGGCCAGGGTGATCACGGCCGGCCCCACCCGGGCCAGGGCGGCCTCGTCGAGGGACACGGCATGGACGTACCGGAGGAAGTCGTCGACCCGTAGGCCGGAGGCGAACCGGGCCGACCCGAAGGTGGGGAGCACGTGACTGGGCCCGGCCAGGTAGTCGCCGACCGAAGCGGGCGCCCACGGCCCGCAGAACACGGCGCCGGCGTGGCGCACGAGGGGGAGCAGGGCCTCGGGGTCGGCGGTCATCAGCTCCAGGTGCTCCGGAGCGATGGCGTTGGCCACCTCCATGGCCTGCTCGGGGCCGTCGACCACGACCGCGTAGCCGCCACCGTCGAGGGTGGCCTCGATGTCGGACCGCCGGGGCGACGCCGCCACCAGCCGGGTCACGGCCTCGGTGACCCGGTCGGCGACGTCGTCGGACCAGGTGACCAGCCAGGCCAGACCGTCGGGGCCGTGCTCGGCCTGCACCACCACGTCGACCGCGGCGTGGTCGACCACGGTGCTCTCATCGGCGATCACGACCACCTCGGACGGCCCCGCGAACCCGGCCGGGATGCCGACCACACCCTCGGCCTGGACCTCCCGCTTGGCCACGGCCACGAAGACGTTGCCCGGGCCGACGATCACGTCGACCGCCCGGACGGTCTCGGTGCCATACGCCATGGCGGCCACGGCCTGGGCCCCGCCGATGCGGTAGACCTCGTCGACGCCGGCCAGGGCGGCGGCGGCCAGGGTGGGCGGGTCGACGCTCCCGTCGGGCCGGGGCGGCACGCACAGGGCCAGCTCCGGGACCCCGGCGACGCGGGCGGGCACCGCCGTCATCAGGACGGTCGACGGGTAGCCGGCCCGTCCACCGGGCACGTAGAGGCCGGCCCGGTCGACGGGCACGGGCAGCTCTCGGACCACGACGCCGTCGCGCTGGTGGCGGCTCTCGGGCCGGACCTGCGTGCGGTGGTACTCGGCGACCGCCCCCTGGGCCTGCTCGAGGGCCTGGCGCAGGGCCGGCGGCGTGGTCGCCAGGGCGGCGTCGATGTCGGCCTGCGGCACACGGAACCGGTCGATGAAGACCCGGTCGAAGCGCTCGGTGTACTCGCGCACGGCGGCGTCGCCCCGCTTGCGCACCTCGGCCAGCACCTGGCGCACCACGTCGACCGGATCAGGCCCGGAGGGCGCCGGGCGGGGCAGGAGGGACCGGATGTCACCGGCCGCGCCACGCAGGTCGAGCCGGGTGAGCACCGTCCGATGGTAACCGGGCGGGCGGGAATCCAGAGTGGAGTAAACCCTGGGTGTGGCCCCCTCCGACCCCGGTCCCCAGCTGTCGTCGATGGCCACCGCCCTTGACGACCTGGCTGCGCGCCTGACCGCGCTGGCCGAGGCCTCGACCGGCACCGACGACGACTGGATGGCCAGGGAGCTGTTCGAGGTGGAGCGCTCCCTCGGCGAGGCCCGCCGCCGTCTGGCCAAGGTGACCGCCACCCTGGGTCGTCGCCGGCGCTGAGCGAACGGGGCTCGACGCTCCCGACGGCGCACCAGTGCCTGGACGCGCCTGACGGCGCTCAGCGAGGAGCGCCGTCAGGGGGGCGGCCCGGGCGGCGGAACCCGTTGACCGCCTCGGGATCCAGGTGGCGGGAACCTGATCCCTCGAGTATCAGAACGTACCAGACCGCGCCGGTGTTCCGCCGGATTCCGACGGGGACCCGGCGGTCCCCGCCGAGGGGCAGAAGTCGGCCAGGACGCACGCGCCGCATCGGGGCCGGCGGGCCGCGCAGACCCGGCGCCCGTGCTGGATCAGGCGCAGGCTGAACCGGCCCCGTTCGGCCGGCGGAACGAGGGCGTTGAGGTCGGCTTCGGCGTCCGTGGGGTCGGTGGCCGTGGTGAGCCCAAGGCGCCGTGACACCCGCCCCACGTGGGTGTCGACGGGGAGACCCGGGAGCCCGAACCCGACGCTCCGGACGACGTTCGCCGTCTTGCGCCCCACACCCGGCAGGGTGACCAGGTCCTCCATCCGGTCGGGCACCACCCCCCCGAACCGCTCCTCCAGCGCCGCGGCCATGCCTTGGAGGCTGCGGGCCTTGGCCCGGAAGAACCCGCTCGGCCTGATCAGGGCCTCGAGCTCCTCGGGGTCGGCCGCGGCCAGGTCGGCGGGCGTCGGGTAGCGGCGGAACACCGCCGGCGTGACCCGGTTGACCGTCTCGTCGGTGGTCTGGGCCGACAGGATGGTGGCCGCCAGGAGCTGGAAGGTCCCGTCATGGGCCAGGGCGCACAGCTGGCGCTCGTCGCCGGGGTACTCCTCGGCCAGCCGGGCGATGGTCTCCCGGGCCCGTCCCCGGACCGTGCGCGGCCGTCCCATGGTCCGAGGCTACGAGGGCACGGGACGTTACCCTCGGTTCCGTGGCCCACCTGGAGGTGAAGCGGCACATGGGGGGCGGCGACGTCGCCGCCGTTTCGGAGCTGCTCGAGGTGGCCGCCGCCATCGACGGCCACCATCCCCTCGACGAGCACCAGTGGCTCGACCTGGTCCACGGGGGCCGCCACGACTTCGCCGGCCTGGTGGCGTGGGAGCCGGGCCACGACCATCCCGTCGGCTACGCCCAGGTCACCCGGGAGAAGTCCGACGGCCGCGACGGCACCTGGGCCCTGGAGTACGTCGTCGATCCCCACCACCGCCAGAGCGACCCGGGGATCGGGCCGACGCTGGTGGCGGCTGCGCTCGACCTGGTGGCCCGGGAGGGCGGGGGCCACGTCCACATGTGGGTGCCCAAGCCGACCGACGGGCACGACCGCCTGGCCGAGTCGGTCGGCCTGCGCCGGGGACGGGAGCTGCGCCAGCTCCGCCGCCCCCTGCCGGTGCACGAGCCGTGGTCGCTCGACGTTCGCCCCTTCGTCCCCGGCCAGGACGAGGAAGCGTGGCTGGAGGTCAACAACCGGGCCTTCCGCTGGCACCCCGAACAGGGCGGCTGGGACATGGACACGCTGTGCGCGCGGGAGGAGCAGCCCTGGTTCGACCCCGAGGGGTTCCTCCTCCACGAGCGCGACGGCAAGCTGGCCGGCTTCTGCTGGACCAAGGTCCACGACGCTCACGACGGGGCGCGCTCGGGCCCCGCTCCCCGCTCAGGGGGCCGCTCGGGCCCGGGCCACCTGCCGCTGGGCGAGATCTACGTGCTCGCCGTCGACCCCGCCTTCCAGGGCCTGGGTCTGGGCCGGAGCCTGGCTCTGGCCGGCCTCGACTGGCTGTACCGCAAGGGCCTACGGATCGCCATGCTCTACGTCGACGCCCACAACGAGGGCGCCCTGCGCCTCTACGAACGGCTCGGCTTCACCGTCGACCACGTCGACCGGGCCTACGTGGGCGACGTCGAGCCGCGACGCCCCGGCGACGCCTAAGCCAGGCCGCTGATACCGGCGGCCGACCCGAGGGCGTAGGTGATGGCCGCGGGTGCGGCCGACAGGCCCAGCTGGCGCAACGCCGAGGGCGCCGTCCGCCGTCCGGTGAACCGGGCCAGGGCCGCACCCACGGCCAGGGCAGCCAGCATCCCCACCACGATCGACGCCACGATGGCACCGGTGCCGCCCCCGATGAACCACGGCGCGAGGGGAACGATGGCTCCGATCGAGAACGCCAGGAACGACGACACCGACGCGGCCACCGGGGATCCCAACTCGCTGGGATCGATGCCGAGCTCCTCGCGAGCGTGGGTCTCGAGGGCCACCTCCGGGTCGCGCATGAGCTGGGTGGCCAGCTCCTCGGCGGTGGCGCTGTCGACGCCACGGGAACGGTAGATGTCGGCCAGCTCGACCCGCTCGGTCTCCGGCCGGCGGCGCAGCTCGAGGCGCTCCATCTCCAGCTCGCGCTCCAACAGCTCGGCCTGGGCCCGCATCGACACGTACTCGCCCGCGGCCATCGACACCGCCCCGCCGATGAGCCCGACCACCCCCGCCAGGCGCACCAGACCCGGCCTGGGGTCGGCGCCGGCGAACCCGAGCACGATGGCGACGTTGGACACCAATCCGTCGCTCACGCCGAACACCGCCGCCCGCGCCGCGCCCCCCTGGATGTTGCGGTGGTGCTTCTCAGGAGGCGGCGGAGGCGTTCCGCGTTCGCTCATGGGTTCCCTACGGTAGTGGTGGGATGACCGCCCGATTCGACCTCTCCCCCGCCGAGCTGGCCGAGCGCCTCTCCGACCAGCCGCGGTACCGCACCGGCCAGGTCTGGGCCGGGTTCCTCCGCGGCCTCGAGCCCGAGGAGATGACCGACGTGCCCCGGGTGCTCCGGGCCCGTCTGGCCCGGGACCTTCCCCCGGCGCTCGAGCTGCGGGACCGGTCGGTGAGCGACGGCGGCGACACCGTGAAGTGGCTCTGGGGTCTGGCCGACGGGTCCCGGGTGGAGACGGTGCTCATGCACTACCGCGACCGGTCGACAGTGTGCGTGTCGACCCAGGCCGGGTGCGCCATGGCCTGCTCCTTCTGCGCCACCGGCCAGGCCGGCTTCACCCGCCACCTCACTGCCGGCGAGATCGTGGAGCAGGTCGTCCGGGCCCGCCGGGCGGCCGAACCCCGCCGGCTGTCGAACGTCGTCTTCATGGGCATGGGCGAGCCGCTGGCCAACTACGGGCCGGTGTGGGCCGCGGTGGAGCGCCTCCACGACGACCTCGGCCTGTCGGCCCGGCACCTGACCGTCTCCACCGTCGGGGCCGTGCCCGGGATCCGCCGGCTGGCCGGCGAACGTCTTCCGGTGAACCTGGCCGTGTCGTTGCACGCGGCCAACGACGGCCTGCGCGACGAGCTCGTCCCGCTCAACCGCCGGTACCCGCTGGCCACCCTGATGGACGCCTGCGCCGCGTACGTGGCCGCCAAGGGCCGCCGCCTGTCGTTCGAGTGGGCCCTCATCGACGGGGTGAACGACCGCCCGTCCGACGCCGCCGAGTTGGCCGTCGTGGCCCGCCCCCTCGCCGCCCACGTCAACCTCATCCCGCTCAACCCCACCCCCGGGTACCCGGTACGGGGCACCCCCGCGGCCGGGGTGCGGGCGTTCCGCGACCAGCTGCGCGACGACGGCGTCAACGCCACCGTCCGGCGCAACCGGGGCACCGACATCGACGCCGCCTGCGGGCAGCTGGCGGCCAAGGCGCTCAGCGGACCAGGACGGTGACCCGGTCGGCGGCGCGGACCGCGCACCGGAGGCGCTCTCCGGCGACCACTCTGGCCCCGGGCCACACCACCGAACGGTCGAGGTCGCCATCGACCACCGCCCCCTCGCCGATCACCGGGCAGCCGCCCGACTCGGCCAGGTTGGCGGCCAGGTAGGAGCCGGGCGTCCCGCAGTCGAGGAACGGTCCGTCGTGGTGGACCAGCTCCAGGTCGACGCCCGGCCTGAGGTACCGCCAGGACACCTCCCACAGGCCGCTGGGCGTGGGCGAGAACCGTCGTACCTGCGTCCACGGCAGGAGGGCGGCGCCGGCGTAGGCCCGGTCCCCCCACGTGGCCAGCCGGCGGTCCGTCACCGTGAGCAGGCGGGGCCGCTCGCCGTCCCACGACGCGGTGAAGGCGGCCAGATCGGCCCGGTGCCAGGCGTCGGCGTTGACCACCAGCACGGGCCGTCCGGCGATCCACGGCCGCAGGTTGCCCAGCGCCCCGGCGGTGCCCAGAGCGACCGTGTCCTCCACGGCCACGTGCACGCCGGCACCCTCCAGATGGGCCTCCATCCGGGCCCGGCCGTGGTGGACGTTCACCGCCACCGCGGCCGTGACCGCCCTGGCCCGGGCGACGGCCCGGTCGACCAGAGCCACGTTGGCGACGGGGCACAGGGCCTTGGGCAGCACCGCGGTCAGAGGTCGCAACCGGGTGCCGGAGCCGGCGGCCAGCACAACCGCCGCGGGAGAGTCAGGCCCGCCTTTGTCAGGCGATGCCATGATGTCGGCCATGGAACGCCGCCGGTGGGTGAACCCCGCCCAGCCCCAGACGCTGCAGATCGCCGTCTTCCTTCTCTACTTCAACGCCGCCTTCGGTGTCCTGGCCTTCATCATCCGGCCCGGGTCGTACAGCGGCATCTGGCTGCTCCTGGCCCTCGCCGTCATCGCCGGCCAGGTGCTCGCCGGCTGGGGCGTCTCCAACGAGTTCAAGTGGGCGTACCCCCTGGCCATCACCATGGCCGTGTTTCCGTTCCTGTTGCGCTTCTTCATCGTCGGCAACCCGTTCGGCGGCACCGACGTCCTCAGCCTCATGTTCGAGATCGCCCTGGTCGCCCTGCTGATCCATCCCCAGAGCCGCGACTACCAACGCATCTGGTTCAAGTGAACCGCACCCGCACCACCGTGGCCCGCAGCACGCCCTGGCCGTCGGCGGCCGAGAGCTCGTAGAACACCACCGCGCCGGCCGCTTTCGACGGCGACCGGAACGTCACCCGCCCACTGAACGGGCGGAGGGCGTCGCCGCCACCGGTGACGAACCCCTTGCCCAGCGACTGGCCGGCCAGCATCCCGTCCTCGCGGACCTCGACGGTGACGTTGCCCTCGAAGACGTGGGCCCGCCCGGCCACGGAGACGGGGGACGACACCCGGTCGAGTGCCTTGGGGCTGTCGACGACGATCTGCTCGGACGTGGCCGCCACCACCGTCCACGGGTTGCGATCGCCGTCGAGGTTTCCGACGCTCTGGAGCCGCACGGTCATCGTCGGCCTGGGGTCGGCGATGGGCCGGCCCCCCTCGCCCGTGCCGAAGCCGATCCTGACCTCCACCAGCCGTCCGGCCGGCGTGGCCCCGCCGATGGCCACCGGCTCGGCCATGCCGACGTACCGGCGGGCGAACTCGCGGGCCGTGTCCACCGCGTTCCGGTAGAGGCTCTCGCTGCCCCGGCCGTAGGCGTCGGCCTCGGCCTGCGACGTGAACGGCCAGATGCCGGCGAAAGCGGCGGGGGCCGGGTCCGACCCCGACCGGACCAGGTCGCCGTAGCCGGCACAGGTGACGGGTTGGTCGAGGACGATGCCGTTGCCGGAGAACACGTTCACCAGCTTGCCGTCGAGGGCGAACCGCACCCCCCGCACGCTCTCGAACTGGTCGAGGGTGCAGGTCACCTGGGCCAGGCGCATGGTCAGCGACAGGGTCCCGCCACCCGACTCGAAGGCCCGCGACAGGTCGACCTTGGCCACGCCGTCGGTGATGACCAGGTCGAGGAAGCGGGTGTCACGGGGGATGGCGGTGCCCAGACCCGACCGCGACTCCTCGTCGGTGGGCCCGGCCAACAGCGCCTTGACCGCCTCGGCGCCCACCCGGGCGACGCGGGGAACCGGGCGTGACACGGCTCGGAGCGACTCGCCCCTGGTGAAGTAGAGCTGGACGGTGGTGGTGCCCGCGGCCGGGCCATCCGCCCCAGGCGACACCGACGGCGAGGTCGTGCTCGTGGCGCCGGGGGCGGACGGCACCGGTCCGGCGTCGACCGACCCGCCGCCGTCGGTGCCGCAGGCGGCGGTGACCAGGAGGGCGAGCACAGCGAGGACAGTTCGTCTCATGGCACGGCATCGTGACGTTCGGTCGTAACGGCCACTTCTCGGCCGGGCAACAGATCGGTAACAGGGGTGCCGTCCGGAGGCGCCGACCGCTTCGGGAGGGTGACGGTGAAGACGGCGCCGCCGCCCGGCGGGGAGGTGACGGTGACGTCGCCCCCGTGCAGGCGGGCGTTCTCCCGGGCGATGGCCAGGCCCAGCCCGCTGCCTCCGGCCGCGGTCCGGGCCCGGGCCGGGTCGGCCTTGTAGAAGCGGTCGAACACCCGACCCAGGTGTTCGGGTGGGATGCCGGCGCCGCCGTCGGCCACCTCGATGTGGGCGGCGTCGTCGGTGGCCGACACGGTCACCCGGACAGGGGGAGCGCCGTGCTCGAAGGCGTTGCCGACCAGGTTGCCGACGATGGCGTCAAGCCGGCGGGGGTCGGCCCACGTCGTCACCCCGGGCTCCAGGTCGAGCTGGGCCCGACCGTGCCACCCGCGGGCCACCACCGCGGCCCTCACCACGGTGGCCATGTCCACCGCCTCCCACGCCATCGCCGGGGCGCCGGCATCGAGCCGGGAGATCTCCATCAGGTCGGCGACGAGGGCCCGCAGCCGCCGAGCCTCGACCACCAGGACCCTGGCCGCCCGCCGGCCGGCGTCGTTCAGTCCGCCGGCGTTGGCCTCCAGCACGTCGGCCGCCGTGGTCAGGGCGGTGAGCGGCGTGCGCAGCTCGTGGGAGACGTCGGACACGAACCGGCGCTGGCCCGCCTCCAGGACCCGCAACTCGCCCACGGTGCGCTCCAGGGCGCCGGCCATGGCGTTGAACGAGTGGGCCAGGTCGGCCAGCTCGTCGCGGCCCTCCTCGGGCAGGCGGGTCTCCAGCAGGCCCACCTCGAGGCGGTGGGCTGCGGTCCGGGCCCGGCGGATCGGGGTCAGCAGGCCGCGGGCGGCCACCGCGCCCACCAGCCCCGACAGCACGACCAGCGTCGCACCGACCCCGGCCAGCACGTTGCGCAGCACCCGCAGGTCCTCAGCCACGTCGTCGATGGGCGAGAAGAAGAACAGGTCGGCGACGCCGGGGAGCCGGCCGCCGGCCACCACGTACGGCGTACCGGCGGCCGTGGCCCGCACCACCGTCACCCGGCCGCGGCCGAGGGCCTCACCGAGGCCGGCCGGCACCGAGCGGGCCGACAGGGAGACCGACGTGGTCTCCGACGTCCCGTCGGGGCGCACGGCCACCACCTCGAACCCGGTTCGGGCCTTGACCTGGGCGGCGAAGTCGGCCAGCTGCGCGGGGCCGGCGGCCGGCGTCAGCCGCCCGGCCGCCTCCGCCAGGGCGGCCCGGGCCTGGCG
>JALYGL010000194.1 GCA_030777125.1 Actinomycetota bacterium | reverse complement strand
CCGGCCTCGGGGTGGTACTGGACGCTGAACGCGGGGACGTCGCGGCAGGCCAGCCCCTCGACCACGCCGTCGTTGAGGTTGACGTGGGTGACGTCGGCCGACGGGACGGAACCGTCGGGCACGGCGTAGTTGTGGTTCTGACTGGTGATCTCCACCGCCCCTGTGGCCAGGCGCCGCACGGGGTGGTTGCCGCCGTGGTGGCCGAACTTGAGCTTGTAGGTCTCCCCTCCCAAGGCCTGGGCCAGCAGCTGGTGGCCCAGGCAGATGCCGAACACCGGTACGTTCCCGAGTAGTCCGGCGATGGCGTCGGAGGCGTACGGCAGGGCCGCAGGGTCGCCGGGTCCGTTGGACAGGAACACGCCGTCCGGCCTGCGGTCGAGGACGGCCTGGGCCGACGTGGAGGCGGGGACCACCTCGACGGTGGCGATCTCGGACAGCAGCCGCAGGATGCTGGTCTTGATGCCGAAGTCGTAGGCCACGACCTTCAGCGGAAGACCGGGCGGCCCGACCGTGTAGGCGTCCGGCGTCGTCACCGTCCGGACCAGGTCGATCCCCTCCGTGCCCGGCTCGGCCACCGCGGCGGCTTTGAGGGTGGTCTCGTCGGCGGTGCCGAAGGCGCACGCCATGGACCCGGCCTGGCGGATGTGCCGGGTCAGGCGGCGGGTGTCGACCCCGCTGATGCCCGACACTCCGTGGGACGCCAGCCACGTGTCGAGGTCGACAGTCGACCGCCAGCTCGACGGGCGCCGGGCCACGTCGCGGACCACCAGGCCACGACACTGCGGCCGGGCGCTCTCGGCGTCGTCCGGGCTGATGCCGTAGTTGCCGATGTGCGGGTAGGTGAAGGCGATCACCTGGCCGGCGTAGGAGGGGTCGGTGAGGACCTCCTGGTAGCCGCTGAGCACGGTGTTGAACACCACCTCGCCGGTTGCCACCGCGGCCCCCGCGCCGACCGACTCGCCCTCGAAGGTGGTGCCGTCGGCCAGCACCAGCAGGGCGTCGGCCCGGGGTGGGCTCACCGCCGGGCCTCGCCGTCGATCACGACCGGTTCTCCCCGCAGGACGGTGTGGCGGGCCCGGCCGGTGAGCTTGCGGCCGGCGTAGGGGGTGTTGCGGCTCCGGCTGGCGGTGGCCGAGGGGTCGACCACCCACGCCGCCGACTCGTCGATCACGCACAGGTTGGCCGGGCGGCCCTCGGTCACCGGGCCGCCATGGTGTGTCTCCATCCCGGCGATGCGGGCCGGACCCCACGAGAGGAGGGAGAGCACCCGTTCGAGCGGCAGGTCGAGCTCGGTCAGCGCCAGGGCCAGGGCCGTCTCCAGGCCGAGCATGCCCGGTGGGGCCTCGTCGAAGGGGCGCTCCTTCTCCTCCTGGGCGTGCGGGGCGTGGTCGGTGGCGATGGCGTCCAGGGCGCCGTCGGCCAGGCCCGCCTTGACACCGTCCACGTCGGCCGGCGTCCGGAGGGGCGGGTTCACCTTGAACACCGGGTCGTAGCCGGCGACCGACGCGTCGGTGAGGGTGAAGTGGTGGGGCGCGGCCTCGGCCGTCACGGCCAGCCCGGCGGCCTTGGCCCGGCGCACGGCGTCGACCGACCCGGCGGTGGAGAGGTGGAGGAAGTGCAGACGGCTGCCCCGACCGGCGGTGAGCCGGGTGAGGGCCACGTCGCGCAGGACCATGAGCTCCTCTGCCTCCGCGGGCACGCCGGGGATGCCGAGGCGGCTGGACCACTCGCCCTCGTTCATGTGGCCCCCCGCGGCCAGGGCGTCGTCCTCGCAGTGCTGAGCGAGGGTGACGCCGAGCGCCGACGCGTACTCCAGGGCCCTGCGCATGAGACGGCCGTCCTGCACGCCGGCGCCGTCGTCGGTGAACAGCCGCACCCCGAGATCGGCCATCTCCCCCAGCGGGGCCAGCTCCTCGCCTCTCCGCCCCTTGGTGATGGCCCCGGCCACCCGGACGTCGCACACCGCCCCGGCGCCGAGCTCGAGCACCTCGCGCACCGCCGCGGCAGTGTCGAGCGGCGGGTCGGTGTTGGGCATGGCCACGACCGCGGTGTAGCCCCCGAGAGCGGCGGCCCGAGCACCGCTCTCCACCGTCTCGGCCTCCTCCCGGCCCGGTTGGCGGAGATGTGCGTGCAGGTCGACCAGTCCGGGAGCGACGACGCAGCCGGCACAGTCGAGGACCAGGGCCCGACGCGAGGGCTCGACCACCTCGGACACGGCCACGACGACCCGGTCGCGGACGAGCACGTCGGCGCGGCGGGCGCCCGTGGCGTCGACGACCCGGCCGCCGCGGAGCACGAGCTCGGTCACCGGGGCGTCGCCCCCAGCAGCAGGAAGAGCACGGCCATGCGCACGGCCACGCCGTTGGCGACCTGCCGGGTGATGACCGACCGGGACAGGTTGTCGGCCACGTCGGCCGCGATCTCGACCCCGCGGTTCATCGGGCCCGGGTGCATCACCAGGGCGTCGTCGGCCAACAGCCGGGCCCGGTCGCGGGTGAGGCCGTAGCGGGCGGTGTACTCCCGCAACGACGGCAGCAGGGCCTCGGTCTGGCGTTCGGCCTGCACGCGCAGCAGGTAGACGACGTCGGCCTTGGGCAGGACCCCGTCGAGGTCGGTGCTGACCGCCACGGGCCATCCGTCGAGGCTGGGCGGGAGCAGCGTGGGGGGGGCGACCAGCGTGACCTCCGCCCCCATGAGGGTGAAGGCCAGGACGTTGGAGCGGGCCACCCGCGAGTGCTTGACGTCGCCCACGATGGCGATGCGCAGCCCCGGGATCGACCGCCGGCGGCGGATGGTGAAGCAGTCGAGCAACGCCTGGGTGGGGTGTTCGTGCCAGCCGTCTCCGGCGTTCACCACGGTGCAGTCGACCCACGACGCCACCTGCCACGGCACCCCGGCCGAGGAATGCCGCACCACCAGGGCGTCGACGCCCATGGCTTCGATGGTCTGCACGGTGTCGCGCAGCGACTCGCCCTTCTTGACCGACGATCCCGAGACGGAGAAGTTCATGACGTCGGCGGAGAGCCGCCGGGCCGCGGTCTCGAACGACAGCCGGGTCCGGGTGGACTCCTCGTAGAAGAGGGAGACGACGGTCTTCCCGCGCAGGGCCGGCACCTTGGGGATGGGCCGCTCCCCCACCTCCACGAACGAGTCGCTCACGGCCATGACCTCGTCGATGCCGTCGGCGCCCAGGTCGGCGACCGACAGGAGGTGTCCGGTCGGGCTCACGGCCGCCGCTTCTCCCCGACGTCGACCCCGTCGTCGCGCACGTCGACGACCTCCTCGCGGCCGGTGGGCAGGTTCTTGCCCACGTAGTCGGGACGGATGGGCAGCTCCCGGTGGCCGCGGTCGACCATCACCGCCAGCTGGACGGCCCGCGGCCGCCCGTAGTCGTTCAGGGCGTCGAGGGCGGCCCGCACCGTCCGCCCGGTGAAGAGCACGTCGTCGACCAGGACGACCACCTTGCCGCTCAGGTCGAAGGGCACGTCGGTGACGGCCTGGGGCATGACCGGCCGCAGCCCGATGTCGTCACGGTAGAAGGCCACGTCGAGGCTGCCGACGGGCACGTCGACTCCTTCCACCCGGGCCAGAGCCTGGCCCAGCCGGCGGGCCAGGGGAACGCCGCCGGTCTGGAGGCCGAGGACGACCACGTCGTCGAGGCCGTGGTTCCGCTCCACGATCTCGTGGGCGATGCGGGTGAGGGCCCGGCGCATGTCGGCGGCGTCCATGACGCGGGACCGGGCAACGAAAACGCCCCCGTACGGGGGCGTCGCGGCGCGTTCTCGTTCGGCCAACCTGGCTCCTTGTCCGTGCCGGCCTCGCGGGACCGGCGTTAACGGGTGCGGCCAGACTAGCGCGCCGGGCGCCGGGCGACGCCGACCGTGTCGGGTCGGAGGTCGGTGCGAGCGGTCAGGACGCCCGAGGGGCGATGAGGGGGTCGAGCAGGCTGAGAGCTCCCTCGGAATCGGCGGCGATGCGCTCGCGCCGGCGCACGGAGAGCAGCCCGGCCACGCCGGCGGCCACCGTGGCGACCCCGCCGAGGGCCAGGCTGTACCGGGCCCCGAACCGCTCCGCCACCGCCCCCACGACGGGACCACCGACCGGTGTGCTGCCCAGGAACACCATGGCCTGCAGGGCCAGCACCCGCCCCCGCATCGAAGGGTCGGACCGGATCTGGACGATGGCGGTGGACGCGGTCATGAAGGCGATGCTGCCTACGCCGACCAGGCATCCGGCCACGAACGCGGTGGCCTGGTTCGGCGCCAGTGCCAGCAGGCCCATGGCCGCGCCGAACGCGACCGCGGACAGGGCGACGGTGTGGACGCTGATGGTGCGGCGGCGGGCGGTGGCCAGCGCGCCGACCAGGGACCCGAGGCTCACCACCGACATCAACAGGGTGAACGTGACGGTGGTGCCCGCCAGGTCGCGCGTCGCGAACAGCGGCAACACGGTCTGGAAGTTGAACGCCAGCGTGCCGACGACCGCCATCATGACCAACGGCACCCAGAGCTCGGGAAGGCTGCGGGCGTAGCGCAGGCCCTCGCGGACCTGTCCCCTGGCCCGTGGCGTGATCGGCGGACGGCGCAGCGCGCCCGGGTCCATGCGCCACAGCGCGCCGAGCACGGCCAGGTAGCTGATCCCGTCCAGGAAGAAGCACCAGGTGAATCCCACCGTGCTCACCAGCAGCCCGGCGAGGGCCGGGCCCACGACCCTCGAGGTGGTCATCAGGGCACTGTTGAGGCTGACGGCGTTGCCGATGTCGTTCTCGGGCACCATCTCGGCCACGAACGACCGGCGAGCGGGATTGCCGAAGGCGATGGTGAAGCCCCCGAGCATGGCCACCGCGAAGATGGCGGCCAGCGGCGGCCGATCGAGGAGCGCCAGCGCTCCCATGGAGAACGACTGGAGCATGGCGAGGGACTGCACGGTGAGCAACAGCCGGCGCTTGTCCGACCGGTCGGCGACGAGACCGGCGAAGGGCCCGATCACCAGCACGGGCCCGAACTGGGCCGCGGCCAGCACGCCCAGGGCCACGCCGCTGTCGGTCAGCTCCAGCACCAGCAGGGCCTGGGCGACGAGCGTCAGCCAGTTGCCGGTCTGGGAGACGAGCTGGCCGCCGAAGAAGAGGCGGAAGTTGCGGACCCGCAGCGAGCGGAAGGTCTCGCTGGTGGCCAGCCGGAGCCGCGTCACTGGGTGACGAGATGGTCCAGGACGTCGAGGGCGGACGCCAACCGCCGGCGATCCTCCGGGTCGAGCGCGGCGATGCGGGACGTGAGCCAGGCCGTCTTGCGGCGCCTCGACTCGGCCAGGAGGGCGGCCCCCCGTGCCGAGATCGTCACCCGGCAGACCCGCCGGTCGACGGCGTCGGCATGGCGGGTCACCAGGCCGTCGGCCTCCAGGCGGGCGACGACCTTGGTGATCGACGGCGGGGCCACGCCCTCGTGCTCGGCCAGGGCACCCAAGGTGAGCGGCCCGTGGTGGTCGACCACGGCCAGGGCCGACAGCTGGCTCGACGTCAGCCCGGCACCGGCCTCCTGGCGCAACCGCCGGGCCAGCCGGGTCGTGCTGAGCCGGAGGCGAGCGGCCATCTCGGCGGCGTCGACGTCGTTCGCGGCGGCGGACGGAGCACTCTTGGTCACAGGGTGTATTTTACCAGGCTAACTATCTGTGAGGGACCGGTCCCCCACCCGCGCACTGGGCGAGTCAGCCCTGCTGGTCGAACTCCTCCTCGATGAGATGGCCCGCGAGGGGCGAGTCGTCGCCAGCCGCATGGGTCGCGAGCTGTTCGGGGTCCACCGCGTCGGCCGGGGGGCCGCTCCGGCCCGACGGCCGGGCCTGTTCGGCGATCCGGGCCAGCATCCCGTTGACGAAGCGGCTGGACTCCTCCGTGGAGTAGAGCTGAGCCAGCTCGACCGCCTCGGAGATCACCGCCCCCGTCGGCACATCGGGACGGTGGAGGAGCTCGAAGATGCCCATCCGCAGCAGGGCCCGGTCAAGGGCGGGCATGCGATCGATGGTCCAGTCGCGGGCGAACCTGGTGATCCACCCATCGAGCTCCGCCTGGTGGGCGCCCACGCCCTCCACCACCTCGGCCGCGAACCGCAGCGGCTCCACCGGCAGCCCGGCCAGGACCTGGGCCGGCGTCACCGCCCTGGTCTCGGCCTCGTAGAGCAGGGACAGCGCCCGTTCCCGGGCCTGTCGCCGGCTCCCGTCCATTGTCAGACCCGGGTGAGGTACTCGCCGGAGCGGGTGTCGACCTTGATCCGGTCGCCGGGGTTGACGAACAGAGGCACCTGCAGCACCAGGCCCGTTTCCAGGGTGGCCGGCTTGCGCGCCCCGGAGACCCGGTCACCCTGCACGCCGGGCTCCGTCTGGGCCACGGTGAGCTCCACCGCCGCAGGCAGGTCGACGCCCACCACGTCGTCGTTCCACATCTGCAGGATGACCGAGTCGCCCTCCTTCACGAACCGGGCCGCCTGCCCGAGGGTGGGCTCGTCCACGTGCACCTGGTCGTAGGTCGCGTTGTCCATGAACACGTAGTGGGCGCTCTCGCGGTAGAGGTACTGCATCTCCCGCTTGTCGATCATGGCCTGCTCGAGCTTCTCGTCGGCCCGGTAGGTACGGTCGAGGACGGCGCCCGTCTTCACGTTCTTGATCTTGGTGCGCACGAACGCCCCCCCCTTGCCCGGCTTCACGTGTTGGAACTCCACCACGGTGAACAGCCCTTCGGGCAGAGCCAGGGCCATGCCGTTGCGCAGGTCGTTGGTGGAGACGTTCACGCGATCACCAGGTCCTTCGGGGCGTTGGTCAGGGTGCGGCAGCCTTCGTCGGTGACGACGACCGTGTCCTCGATGCGGACGCCACCGTGCTCCGGAAGGTAGACGCCCGGCTCGACGGTGACCACGTGCCCGGACACGAGGGTGTCCGACGAGGCCGACGACACCCGGGGGGATTCGTGGATCTCCAGGCCGACGCCGTGGCCGGTGCCGTGCAGGAACGCGTCGGCCCAGCCGGCCTCGGCGATCACGCCGCGGCACACGTCGTCGACCGCCTTGCCGCCGACACCCGCCCGGACCGCTTCCACCCCCGCCCGCTGGCTGCGGGCCACGACCTCGACCATCCGCCTGGCCGTGTCCGACGACGGTTCTCCCACGCACACGGTACGGGTCATGTCGGAGCAGTAGCCGTCGACGATGGACCCGAAGTCGATCACCACCAGTTCTCCCGGGCCGATGCGTCGGTCGGACGGCCGGTGATGGGGCTTGGCCCCGTTGGGGCCGGACGCCACGATGGTGTCGAACGACGAGCCGTCGGCCCCGAGACGGCGCATCTGGAAGTCGAGCTCCAGGGCGACGTCACGCTCGGTCGGGCCCTCGGTCAGGCGGTGGCGGACGGTGGCGAGGGCGTCGTCGGCGATGCGCGCCGCTTCGGCCATGCGGGCCACCTCGCCGTCGTCCTTCACCCGCCGCAGGCTCTCGACCAGCCCCTCGGTGGGGATGAGCTCGGCGTCCGGGAACCACTCGGCCGCGAACCGTCGCTGCTGGGCCCAGGTGACGTCGTCGGCCTCCAGGCCCAGCCGGTGGATGCCGCCGGCCGCCTGCTGGAGCTGCTCGCGCTGGGCCACCCCCGTGAGCCCCACCTCGATCCGGGCGTCCACGCTGGCCGCGGCCAGCTGCTCGGTGGACTGGTCGCGGTAGCGGCCGTCGGTGACGAACACCACGTCGCCGGGCAGCACCAGCACGAGCCCGGCAGAGCCGGTGAAGCCGGTGAGGTACCGGATGTTCACCATGCGGCTGACGAGGAGGGCTTCGCAGCCGGAGTCGTCGAGTCGCCGGCGGAGCCGGGGGATGCGCGCCGCCACGTCCATGGCCATCATGCGAGCAACCTTGCCACGGCTTCGATCGAAAGTTCATACCCGTGACCACGGAACCCGGCGATCACGCCGGTGGCCACCGGCGAGACGACCGACTGGCGGCGCCACGGCTCGCGCGCCTCGGGATTCGAGATGTGAAGCTCGACCACCGGACCGTCGAACGTCGCCAGGGCGTCGTGCAGGGACCAGGCGTAGTGGCTGAGGGCCCCGGCGTTGACGACGATGGCCGCCACCCGGCCGCGTGCGGCCTGGACGGCGTCGACCAGCGCCCCCTCGGAGTTCGACTGCACGTGCTCCAGCACCAGACCGTGGGCCTCGGCCGCCTTCCGGGCCCGCCCGACGTGGTCGTCGAGGGTGTCGGTGCCGTAGACGTGCGGCTCGCGCTGGCCCAGGAGGTTGAGATTCGGGCCCGAGAGCAGGAGGACGATCACCGGACCGCGGTCTCCTCCGTGAGCACGGCCTCGACCGCGGCCGGGTCCACTCCCTTGACGACCTCGACGCCCCGGGGGCCGTCGAGCACGAACGTCAGCCCATGGCGGTCGACCGCCTTCTTGTCACGGGCCATGAGGTGGACAAGCTCGCCCGGGTCGTGCCCGCTCGGGATCGCCGTCGGCAGGCGATAGCCGGCCACCACGGCCTCGTGCTCGGCCACCCGCTCGTCGTCGATGCGACCGAGGCGCCGGGCCAGGCGGGCGGCGAAGACCAGCCCGATGGCGACGGCCTCGCCGTGGCGGAGGTCGTACCGGCCCGCCGTCTCCAGGGCGTGAGCGAGCGTGTGGCCGTAGTTCAGCAGCGCCCGACGGCCGCTGGTCTCCCGCTCGTCGGTGCCGACGTAGGCGGCCTTGCAGCGGACACAGGCGGCCACCGCCTCCTCGATGGAGAGGTCGCGAAGGTTGTCGACGCCGAGGAACGCGTACTTGGCCATCTCCCCCAGCCCGCTGCCGTACTCCCGCGGGGGCAGGGTCTCGAGCACCTCGGTGTCGCACAGCACCGCCGCCGGCTGCCAGAAGGCGCCGACCAGGTTCTTGCCCTCGGGGAGGTTGACGCCCGTCTTGCCCCCGATGGCGGCGTCGACCATTCCGAGCAGAGTGGTGGCCACGTGGACCACGGCGACGCCCCGGTGGTAGACGGCGGCGGCGAACCCGGCCGTGTCGGTGACCACTCCCCCGCCCACGGCCACGACCACGTCGTCGCGGGTGAGGCCCCAGCGGCAGAACGACCGGCACAGCTCCTCGACCGTCTCGAGGCACTTGGCGCCCTCGCCGTCGTCCATCAGGAACGTCCGCTGCTCCACACCGGCGTCGACGATCACGTCGATCCCGGACTGGGTGACGACGGCGGCCCGGCCCACGCCTGTCGGCAGGACCTCCAGCAACCGGTGCCGGGCCCCCCGGCCGACCACCACGTCGTACGAGCTCGCGGCCCGCTTCCCGCTCGGGCCCAGGTCCACGGGGACGGTGATCACGAGGCCGCGTCCGGGAGCTCGGCCTCGATCCGCGCCGCCACCTCGTCGGCCGACAGGTGGTCGACGTCGACGATGATGTCGGCCACATCGGCGTAGAGCGGCCGGCGCTCGGCGTCGAGGCGGGCCACGGCACCGGCCACGTCGCCCGCCAGCAGCGGCCGGCCCTGGCCCGCGCCCAGCCGCCGGA
>JALYGL010000193.1 GCA_030777125.1 Actinomycetota bacterium | reverse complement strand
GGTGGCCGCGACGGGGAGACGGCCGGGCGGGGCGGCGCACCCGGCCGCCGGGCCCCGGGGCGGGAGACCTCGAACGGCGGTTCCTCCAGGAGGAGCCCGGTGTCGAAGAAGGCCTCGTGCACGGGCTCGGGCACGTCGCCGTACCAGTTGCCGGTCTCCAGGCGGGTCGGGATGCGCCCCTCCGTGCGGACGTAGTCGTTCGGGCGGGCGCCGTTGGCCAGCTGGTAGCCCACCACCCAACGGGTGCCGCCCGTCCAGCGGGCCAGGTAGAGGTCGGGACTGCGCCACACGCCCGCGGCCACTCGATCCGGTCCGGCGGAGGCCGCCGCCCCGACCGGGGACGCGGCCTGGGCCAGGGCCAGCACGCGGAGCACGGCCGAACCGGGGTCGCCCCTGACCGGCTCGACCAGCCGGATGGTGCGGTCCTCGACGGTCACGGCCACCTGGCGCTCGCGCCGCATCCGTTCGACGGCGTCGGCCAGGGCGGGGTCCATCAGGCCATGTTGCCGCTAGATCCGGGCCTGGATGCGACCGACCAGGTCGGGCGGCACCTGGTCGAGCCGGCAGGTCAGGCGCACCCGGCCCGGGAGCAGCTCCAGGTCGGCCAGACAGGGCACGAGCGGCACCCGGGGGATGGTCAGGGAGGGCACCTGCACCCCGGCGACGGCCAGGCGCAGCACGTTGCCGCGCACGCTGGCGGTGGCGGTGGCCTGCTGCCCACCGAGGCGCACCCGGACGCGGCCCGGCTCCACCGTCACCGGGAGGCCGACCAGCCGGGACAGCTCCTCCTGGGTCATCTCGGCCCGGGCCGTCCCCCGGCCCACGTCCTGGAGCACCACCCGCCGGCCCGAGAGCAGCTCGTCCCGGCTGATCCGGACCTCGTCCAGGTCGACGGCCACGGTGGCGAAGCGGAGCCGCTCGGCCTCCACGTCGCCGACGGCCACGGTGAGGTCGGTCACCGTGCCCGACAGCAGGAGGCGCCCGAGGAACGGGAACGACGAGATCCGGACCCGGGCCTGGCCCTGCACCCCCTCGGCGGCGGCCACCCGATCGGCGATCTGCTCCTCGGCCGCCTGGCGGGCACCCAGATCGGCCGCCACCAGGAGCCCGACGACGATGACCGCGAGGACGAGGAATTTCAGGACTCGACCACGTCGCCCAGGCGGTCGACCTGGACGCCGGCGTTGGCCAGCCATTCCAGGGCCTTCTCCACCTGGGCCTGCTCGCCGCCCAGCTCGCAGACGATCCAGCCGACGTCCTCGGTGATGTTGGCCCGGCGGATGTTGGGCAGCACGTCGAACTCCCGCACCAACCGGCCCATGAGAGGCTGCTTGATGAGGTGCTCGGGGAACGTCAGCTTCACCCGGACGTTGGTCACGCTCCGAGCATGGCCCCCCACGGGCGTCCCGTCCAGCGTGCCGGGGGACCCCGACGGGAATTGATACGATGCCACTCAGGTTTGCTACACGAGAGACTGTCCTGCACCCGTCGTTTCGGAGGATCATCCATGCCCAAGGCCGTCGGTATCGACCTCGGCACAACCAACTCGGTCGTCTCGGTGCTCGAAGCGGGGGAGCCCACCGTGATCGCCAACGCCGAAGGAGGCCGCACCACCCCCTCGGTGGTGGCCTTCTCCAAGACCGGTGAGGTCCTGGTCGGCGAGGTGGCCAAGCGCCAGGCCATCACCAACCCCGACCGCACCATCCGGTCGGTGAAGCGCCACATGGGCACCAACTGGACCATCAACATCGACAAGAAGAAGTACCGGCCCCAGGAGATCAGCGCCCGGATCCTCCAGAAGCTGAAGCGCGACGCAGAGGCCTACCTGGGCGACACCGTCGAGCAGGCGGTGGTCACCGTGCCCGCCTACTTCGACGACGCCCAGCGCCAGGCCACCAAGGAGGCGGGCACGATCGCCGGCCTCGAGGTCCTGCGCATCATCAACGAGCCCACCGCCGCGGCCCTGGCCTACGGGCTCGACAAGGAGGGCGCCGAGCAGACCATCCTGGTGTTCGACCTCGGCGGCGGCACCTTCGACGTCTCCATCCTGGAGATCGGCGACGGCGTGTTCGAGGTGAAGTCGACCAGCGGCAACACCCAGCTGGGCGGCGACGACTGGGACCAGCGGGTCATCGACTGGCTGGTCGACTCGTTCAAGCGGGACCACGGCGTCGACCTGGCCAAGGACAAGATGGCCCTCCAGCGCCTCAAGGAGGCGGCCGAGAAGGCCAAGATCGAGCTGTCGGCGGTGCAGGAGACCACCATCAACCTGCCGTTCATCACCGCCAGCGACGCCG
>JALYGL010000192.1 GCA_030777125.1 Actinomycetota bacterium | reverse complement strand
GCCGACCGCCTGGCGGAGGCGGCCGCTGCCGCACTGGCCGCGGTGCGGGCCGAACCGCTGAGGGAGAGCTCCCGGGCTGCTCTCATCCGGGTGCACATGGCGGAGGGGAACCAGTCGAACGCGCTCGGGGAGTTCGAGCGCTACCGGGTGCTGTTACACGCCGAGCTCGGCCTCGAACCGACGTCGCGGCTCACCGCGCTGGTGTCGGGGCTCCAACCGCGGTGACGGTGCCGTGACGGCACCACCGGTACGGTTCGGCCATGCCAACCCCACTCCGGTCGAGGTTTCGAGCGCGCCACTGCCCGTACGCCGCCACTCGCCGGCTGGCTGAGGGTGCACTTCGGCCGGCGCCAATCGCGTGAGCGGCGATGATCGCACCGGGCTCTTGATCATCCGGACGTGGGTGGAAGACGGGTCGTCCGCGCCTCTTCGGGCCCAGCTCCGGTTCAGCAGCGACGTCTCCGCCGGCTTCGAGCGCACGCTCACGCTGGCCAGGGCCGAAGAGGTCGCTGCGACCGTCCAGGAGTGGCTGTCCGCCCTGGTGAGAGAGCCGGGCGTCTGACTGAGCGGCGCGGTGCGTCGGTCAGCAGGAGGCCACGACGCCGTCGTCCACCTCGCGGCGTCGGCATCGCCGACCAGGGCTGGACGAAGAGCCACAAGCGCAGGGTGCGCAGACGCCGGCTTCGGAGGGACGTCGTTGGATGGCCAGGACCGCGGCCTCGGCGGCGTGGCGTCCCAAGGTGAAGGGCTGACGGCTGGTTCGTCCTGCCCTACGCTTGGGGGCCCGCCCGGGTAGCTCAGTGGTAGAGCAGCTCACTCGTAATGAGCAGGTCGTCGGTTCAATCCCGACCTCGGGCTCAAAGGCCGGCTTGGCCACGTGCCACTCGCCGCCCGCGCCCTCGCCCTTCGTCTCGCCCGGCGCGGTGTCGGCCGCGTAGGTGTAGAGAGGCTTGTCGTTCGACACGATCTTGCCTTCGGACGACGACCAGAACCGCTGGATGTGCCGGGCGTCGTCTACGGCGAGGACCCCACCTGGGTCGTGGTGAGCCTGGACCGGGGCGACGACCTGGACGCGGCCTTTCAGACGAGGCGCTCCTGGGGGGACGGCTCGAGAGCTCTGGGCCCCGTCGCTCGTCCGCCATACCGATCGCCCAAGACTACCCCGGCGGTAGCGGCGATCGACTCTGGGTAGAGGGGAGGGGCAGGGCGGCAGGAGTCGAGCGGCTGGGGTGCCCGGAGCTCTTGCCGCCCCGCCCCGGTGGCAACGTACGCGCTCCGAATCGTCCTGCCAAGCGCGTCGCCGTCCGGGGTGGGGCGGTCCGTGGCATGGTCCGTCCCTGGGCCGGGTAGTGACGCTGCGCCGCTGCAGCCGAGAAGATCGGGGGAAGACCTGTGAGTGTGTTCGCTCGTGGCGCGATCCGCGGCATGGCGGCCGGCGCCGCCGGCGTGGCCACGATGACCGTGGCCGAGAAACTGGAGCAGCGCCTGACCGGGCGGCCGGACTCGCACGTTCCCGCCCGCACCCTCGAGCGTCTTCTCGGACTACCGGAACGGGCGCGGGAGCAACCGCGGTCGCTCAACCTCCTCATGCACTTCGGGCAGGGCGTCCTTCTCGGGTCCCTGCGGGGGATCATGGCCGAGGGCGGGTTGCGCGGACCGTGGTCGTCGGCCATGTTCACGGTCGTGCGGTTGACCAACGACCAGACACTAGAGAACGCCACCGGCGTCGGCGCCCCGCCGTGGACCTGGCCCCGGCGGGAGCTGGCCGTCGACGTCGCCCACAAGGCGGTCTACGGGTTCGTCACCGGGCTGGTGGCCGACCGCCTGGCCGCCCGGTCGGGGCCCGGCCCCGGCGGCGAGCACGCTCGACTGCGCCCCGGCCGTCAGGAGGACGTCGGGCCCGCGGCCCGTCCGGCGTGAGCACCGGCCCACCACGGGGAGCTGGCCCGGCTGACGGCCATATCGGCGCGGTCGGAGGCAGGTAGAACCGGGCGATGGCCCGCTCGGAATCATCGGGGCCGTCGCCGACCGGGCCGACGTTCCGCAACCCGCTCCACGGGGAGCCCTTCGCCGACCCCTTCGTCCTGAAGTTCAACGGCCGCTACTACGCCTACGGAACGCCGGTCCACGGGCGGGCGCTGCCCGTGCTCACGTCGTCCGACCTGGTCCACTGGGAGTTTGCCGGCGAGGCGCTGCCCGCGCCGCCGGAGGGGCTCGCCCACTGGGCGCCGGAGGTGGCCTACGACAACGGGCAGTTCCTCCTCTACTGCTCGACGGGCGGCGTGGAGGGCGAGCACCACCGGCTCCGGGTCTTCGGCGGCACCTCGCCCACCGGCCCGTTCGACCAGGACCTGGGCCTGCTCGACCCCCACGACGCCTTCACCATCGACGCCCACCCGTTCCGTGACGACGACGGCCGGTGGTACCTCTTCTACAGCCGCGACTTCCTCGACGGCGACCGCGCGGGCACCGGCATCGTGGTCGACCGGCTGGTGACGATGACGGCGCTCGCCGGGGAGCGGGTCACGGTGATGCGCCCGTGCGCCGACTGGCACCTCTACCAGCGCCGCCGCCGGTGGTACGACCGGGTGTGGGACTGGTACACGGTCGAGGGCCCGTTCGTCCGCAGGCACGACGGCCGGTACTGGTGCTTCTACAGCGGTGGGGCGTGGAAGGAGGAGAACTACGGAATCGGCTCGGCCGTGGCCGACCACCCGATGGGGCCGTACGAGGCGGTGGCGGCCGCCGACACGCCCGACGTCCTGCGGACCCTGCCCGGAACGGTCATCGGGCCCGGCCATGGCTCGGTGACGGTGGCTCCCGACAACGTGACGGAGTACCTCGTCTACCACGCCTGGGACCTCGAGCACACCGGCCGGTACATGCACGCCGACCTCCTCACCTGGGCGCAGGGGCGGCCGCAGTCCCCCGGTCCGCGCACCGACCCGCAGCCGTGCCCCCCGGAGCCGCTCTTCCGCGACCTCTTCGACCCGACGCCGGGGGGGCCCCGCCGGTCGGGTGCCTGGGACCTGCGGGGCCGGTGGACGGCGACGACGGCCGCGCTGGCCCACGCCGGCGGCGACGCGTCGGCGAGCGCGGTGCTGGACGTCGGCGTACCGGAGTCGTACCTGTTCGAGGTCAACCTGGCCCTGCCGGGCGGGGTGGTGGTGGCCGGGGGCGCCGGGGTGGTCATCTCGTACGACGACGACGAGAACCACACGGCCGTGTTCGTCGACCCGGACCACGGCCAGTTGCGGTGGCACGTCGTCCGCGACGGCGATGTCGAGCGCGACGGCTCCCTCGGCCGGTTACGGGCGGACTTCGCGGCGGCGGCCTACCACCAGCTCGTCGTGCAACGGACCGATGGCCAGGCGACCGTGAGGCTGGACGGCGTGTCCATGGGGTCAGTGCCTGCACCCAAGGGTGGACGGCGGCGCGTCGGGGTGTGGACGAGCCGGGCGCCGGTCACCGTGTCGGGCGTCTCCCTGACGGAGCTCTAGCCAGCGGCTACCTCTGGAGCATCCGCCCGACGGCGCCCATCAGCTCCCG
>JALYGL010000191.1 GCA_030777125.1 Actinomycetota bacterium | reverse complement strand
GGTGCGGCGGCCCGGGTGGCGGCCAACATGGAGGCCAGCCTGGCCGTCCCCACCGCCACCAGCACGCGGGTCGTGCCGGCTCGGCTGCTGGAGGTGAACCGCAAGGTCCTCAACGGCTACCTGGGTCGCATCGGGGCCAGCAAGGTGAGCTTCACCCACCTCATCGGCTACGCCGTGGTGAAGGCCCTCGATGCGGTGCCGGCCATGCGCTCGGTGTACGCCGACGACGGTGGCCAGGCCGCCGTCGTCCGCCACGACCACGTGGGCCTCGGCCTGGCCGTCGACGTCCAGCGCGCCGACGGGTCGCGCACCCTGCTGGTGCCCTGCATCCGCCGGGCCGACACCCTCGACTTCGCCGCCTTCCTCGCCGCCTACGAGGAGGTCATCCGCAAGGTCCGCGGCGGGAGGATCACCGCCGACGACTTCGCCGGCGTCACCATGACCCTCACCAACCCGGGCACCCTCGGCACCGTCCACTCCGTGCCCCGACTGATGCCCGGCCAGAGCGTGATCGTGGGGGTCGGCGCCCTCGAGTACCCGGCCGAGTTCCAGGGGGCCGACCCGCGGGTCATGGCCCAGCTGGGCATCTCCAAGGTGCTGGCCGTCAGCTCCACCTACGACCACCGGGTCATCCAGGGCGCGGAGTCCGGGCTGTTCCTGAAGCGGGTGCACGAGCTGCTGTTGGGGGCCGACGGGTTCTACGACGACGTCTTCCGCTCCCTCGGCGTGCCCTACGAGTCGGTGCGCTGGCGGCCCGACACCAACCCCGTCGACGGCGAGCGCCAGACCGCTCAGCTGGCCAAGCAGGTCCACGTCCAGACCCTCATCAACATGTACCGGGTCCGCGGCCACCTCATCGCCGACCTCGACCCGCTGCGGTGGAAGGAGCCCCACACCCACCCCGAGCTCGACCCGGCCACCTACGGCCTCACCATCTGGGACCTCGAGCGCGAGTTCTTCACCGACGGGGTGGCCGGCCACCGGGAGATGACGCTGGGCGACCTCCTGGGGGTGCTGCGCGACGCCTACTGCCGCAAGGTCGGCGTGGAGTACATGCACATCCAGGAGCCGGAGCAGAAGCGCTGGATCCAGGACGCAGTGGAGGGGGTCCACCCCCGGTTCAGCACCGAGGAGCAGCTCCACATCCTCGACCGTCTCAACGCCGCAGAGGCGTTCGAGCGCTTCCTGCACACCAAGTTCACCGGCCACAAGCGCTTCGGCCTCGAGGGGGCGGAGAGCGCCATCCCCCTGATCGACGAGGTGCTCGACCTGGCCACCCAGGCCGGCTCCCAGGAGGCGGTGCTGGGCATGGCCCACCGCGGCCGGCTCAACGTGCTGGCCAACATCGTGGGCAAGTCGTTCCGCCAGATCTTCCGCGAGTTCGAGGGCGACCTCGACCCGGCCACCACCCAGGGCTCGGGCGACGTCAAGTACCACCTGGGCGCGGCGGGCAAGTTCGTGGGCCGCTCGGGGGGGTCGCTCCCCGTCACCCTGGCCTCGAACCCGTCGCACCTGGAGGCGGTCGACCCGGTGGTGGAGGGCATGGTCCGGGCCCGCCAGGACCTGATCGACGATCCGGAGGCGTTCAGCGTCCTGCCCCTGGTCGTCCACGGCGACGCCGCCTTCGCCGGACAGGGCGTGGTGGCGGAGACGCTCAACCTGTCGGCCCTCCCGGGGTACCGCGTGGGCGGCACCGTCCACCTGGTGATCAACAACCAGCTGGGGTTCACCACCGCCCCGGCCGAGGCTCGGTCGTCGGTCTACCCCACCGACGTGGCCAAGATGGTCCAGGCCCCGATCTTCCACGTGAACGGCGACGACCCGGAGGCGTGCGTGCGGGTCGCCCGGCTGGCGTTCGGGTTCCGGGAGCGGTTCCACAAGGACGTCGTCATCGACATGGTCTGCTACCGGCGCCACGGCCACAACGAGGGCGACGACCCGTCGTACACCCAGCCGCTCATGTACCGGGCCATCGAGGGCCATCGGTCCGTTCGCAAGCTCTACACCGAGACCCTCGTCCGTCGGGGCGACATCGGCGTGGAAGAGGCCGAGCGGGCCCTCGACGACTTCATCGCCCGCATGCAGACCGCCTTCGAGGAGACACGCCAGTCGGCGCCCCCGGCCACCCGGCCCGAGACGGAGGGCCCCGCCCTGGTCCTGCCGCCGCTGGAGACGGGCGTGGACCGGGCGGTCCTCGACCAGGTGGTCGACGCCATGCACAGCCCACCGGCGGGGTTCACCGTCCACCCCAAGCTGGCCCGCCAGCTGGAGGCGCGCCGCCGGCTCTGGGCCGACGGGCAGGTCGACTGGTCCCTGGCCGAGTCGCTGGCCTTCGGTTCGCTGCTGCTGGAGGGCACCGACATCCGCCTGTCCGGGCAGGACTCCCGACGGGGCACCTTCTCGCAGCGCCACTCCGTGCTGGTCGACGCCGAGACGGGCGGGGAGTGGACGCCCCTCGCTCATCTGGACGATCACGGCGTTCAGGCCACGCAGGCCGGGCAGGCCAAGTTCTGGGTCTACGACTCCATGCTGTCGGAGTACGCCGCCCTCGGGTTCGAGTACGGCTACTCCACCGTGCACGTCGACGCCCTGGTGGCGTGGGAGGC
>JALYGL010000190.1 GCA_030777125.1 Actinomycetota bacterium | reverse complement strand
CGACCCGTCGCTCCGACCGCACCGTGCAGCCGCAGCCGCAGCCGCAACCGCAACCCCAGCCGCAGCCGGAACCTGACCCCACGCCGCCCGTCGCCGGCCCGACCCCGGTCGACAACCGCTCCGATGTGCCGTGCCATCTCCTGCCGTCCGGGCGCGCCGGGTGCCGGTAGCGCGCTTACCTGATCACGACCCCCTCGATGTCGTCGCCCGGGGGAAACCGGGGGGCCATGTCCTCCAGTGTCTCGGTCAGGATGCGGCCGACCACCCAGTTGCGGTACCACTTGCGGTCGGCGGGGACGACGAACCAGGGCGCCCGCTCGGTCGACGTGCGCGAGAGCGCCTCTTCGAATGCGGCCCGGTAGTCGTCCCAGCGGGCCCGTTCCTCGAGGTCGCCCCGGCGGAACTTCCACCGCTTGGTCGGATCTTCGATCCGGGCCCGGAACCGTTCGGCCTGCTCCTCGGCGGAGATGTGGAGGTAGAGCTTGACGATCCGGGTGCCGGCCGCGGCCAGGTTGGCCTCGAACTCGTTGATGCGCCCGTACCGGGCCCGCCACACCTTGTCGGGGACGAGCCCGTGGACGCGCACCACCAGCACGTCCTCGTAATGGGACCGGTTGAACACCACGACCTCGCCCTGCGCAGGCGTCTGGCGATGGATGCGCCAGAGGAAGTCGTGGGCCAGCTCCTCCTCCGAGGGCGACCGGAACGACACCAGCCTGGTGCCGGCCGGGTTGAACCCCCGGAACAGGTGCTTGATGGTGCCGTCCTTGCCGCCGGCGTCGAGCGCCTGGAGCACCACGAGCAACGATTGCCGGTGCTCGGCCCACAACCGCTCCTGCAGGTCGCGCAACCTCTGGTGGACATCGTCGAAGGTGGCGGTCGTGGCCTCCCGGGGACCGGGGGCTCCGGCCGTGCTGCGGGGGTCGACGGCCCGCAGGTCGACCGCCGTTCCGGGGGCGACCGTCCACCGGTGGGAATCTCGATCGGCCATCCGTCTCACCGTACCGGCGGCAGTAGAATTGACGCGCACTGCCGGACGGATCGAGAGGGGTGCGAGGCCCGGTTTCCGGGCACGCTCACAGAGGTGATGCAGAGGCTGTCACCAGTTCGGAGCCGGAGCCGCGGTGGGCGTCCCCCGACCGGGCCATCCCTCCCGGCATGCCGTGACGTAGTGGGAGAGGTGACTGCCCGGTGACTCCCTACGAGGTCCTGAACGTGGGGCCCAAGGCCAAGCCCGCGGAGATCACCGCGGCCTACCGCGTCCTGGCCCAGATCTTCCATCCTGACCGTTTCGCGGGCGCGCCCGACGCCGTGCAGAAGGAAGCGGCCCGGCGGATGAGCGAGGTCAATGAGGCCTACGACTTTTTTCGCAATGGGTCGAAGGGCGAAAGCTCTATCGCCCGGGAGCGCGCCGCTCGGGCGGCGGCGGGGGTGCCGTGGCAGGACCAGGTCCGCCAGCGGGTGGCGGCCGAGGCCCGGGCCAAGGAGGTGCGCCGGGCCCAGGAGCAGGCGGCTCCCAACGGTCAGGCCATCCCCCGTCCGCGCACCGGGGGCCGCAAGCTGGCCCTGGCCGGCATGGGTGAGGCACTGCACACCAACAAGGTGCGCTGCCGGGACTGCAAGAGCATCCAGTGGCTGCCGAACGGGTGGGTCGACCAGCTCGACTTCGTCGACTTCTACTGCTCCATCTGCTCCCGCCTCATCCTCGCCCGCTGACCCCGGCGGATCGCTGACCCGCCATTTTCGAATTAGCGGGGTGCTATAGGGGGCCGGCACCTATGTGACAAGCTCTATGTCGGCCGCACTCTTTCGCCTGTTTCGGGCCTCTGCATACAATCCGATCGTCGCTTGTGCCGGCGAGACGGAGGTTCTGGATGGTCTGGTGGTGGATCGGGAACATCGTGCTCCTGGCCGTGGTCGTTCCCACGTGCCTGTACTTCCTGAACCGGGTGCTGCGCCCGGCGATGGAGATCAAGAGCTACGTCGACGACGTCCTCGACCATGGCGTCCGGCTGTCGGGAACGCTCGACGTGGTGCCGAACCTGATCCGCACCTGCGAGCTCTCCGGCACGGCCCGGCTCAACGTCACCCGCTACGGCCTGGCCCTGGCCCGGCTCCTCCCCGAGTAGCTCACACCGGAAGGAAGGAACATCGAATGGGCGCTGCAACCGTCGTCACGCTGCTGGGGGTGGCCATCATCGTGGCCGCCCTGGCGTTGTACCTCATCATCATCGTCAGGACGCTGAACCACGTGAGCTTCACGCTCGGTACGGTCCTCATCGGCGTCAGGGCCATCGTGGCCCAGGTCGATCCGGTCCCGAAGTACGTCGGCATCATCCTCAACGACGTGGTCGCCATCGACCAGGCGGCCAAGCAGCTTCTGGCGTGGGGCGAGCGCTCGGGGGCCGACTTCGACGCCGCCTACGCCACCACGAGCAGGGTCGCCGCCAGCTGACCTCCGGGTAACCACGCCAACCCTTCGCACCAGAGGAGCGTCCACGCACATGCCCAAGCTGCTGAAGAGGGACAAGGCACCGAAGGGCCCGGTCGAGCTGCGGGCCGGGGGCGACGCCCCGGAGATCGAGGCGGAGGCGGCGGTCGCCGAGCCGGCGGTGCAGGAG
>JALYGL010000189.1 GCA_030777125.1 Actinomycetota bacterium | reverse complement strand
CGGCCGTCGAGGGCCGACGCCAGCACCGGCGCCAGGCGGGCCACCGCCACGGCCCGGCGGGCGGCGTCCTCGGCCGGGTCGGAGGCGGCCCCGTCGAGGTCGAGCTGGCCGGCGGGCGGGGCGTCGGGGGAAGCCAGCTCCAGCTTGAGGTAACGCAGGGCCAGGTGCTCGAGCAGGTAGCCCGACTCGGCCGGGTCGAGCAGATAGGCGGCCACCGCGGTGTCGACGTCGAGGGCCACCAGGTCGACGCCCAACCGGTCGAAACCGCGCATGAGCTCCTTGGCCTTGTGGGCGTGGAACGGGAGGGCGGCCAGGGTGGTGGCGACCCGCTCGTCGGCCAGCAGGTCGGCGGGCAGCCACCAGGCGGCGCCGCTCTCGTCGTCGGCGACGGCCAGCCCGACGATGGGACTGCGACCCTCCTCGCCCTCCCACGCCGCGGCCAGAGCGGCCGCGCCTCCCACCTTGGCCAGCACCTCGGCGGCCTCCTGGGCGGTGCCAGGACGGCGGGTCTCCACGTCGAGGCGGTCGCCCTCCACCGGGGCGGGCTCCATGTCGAGCTCGCCGGTGGCCTCGAGGAGGCGCGGGTACAGGGTGTTGAACTCGAGGAACCCGAACAGGTTGCGGACCGCGTCGGAGTCCCACTGGCCCATGCGCAGGGCGCCCAGGTCGACATCGAGGGGGACGTCGCGCACCAGCGGGGTGGCCGTGGCGTTGCTGCGGACCTGAGCCTCGTGGCCCCGCAGGTTCTCGCGCAGCTTCGGGGTGGCGGCGTCGAGATTGGCGAACACCCCGTCGAGGTCGCCGTAGGTGTTGATGAGCTTGGCGGCCGTCTTCTCCCCCACTCCGGGGACGCCGGGCAGGTTGTCGGACGGGTCACCCCGCAGGGCCGCGTACTGCGGGTACAGCGCCGGTGTCACGCCCGTCCGGGCCTGGATGCCGGCCTCGTCGTAGAGGACGTAGTCGCTCACCCCCCGGCGGTTGTACAGGACCTTGACCAGGGGGTCCTCCACCAGCTGGTACGTGTCCCGGTCGCCGGTGACGATGATGACCTCGTCGCCCCGGTCGCGGGCGTGGGTGGCCAGCGTGGCGATCACGTCGTCGGCCTCGTAGCCGGGGGCCTCGACCATGGGGATGGCCAGGGTCTCCACCACCTGGCGGACCAGCCCCATCTGCTGGCGCAGGATGTCGGGCGCCTCTGCCCGCCCTGCCTTGTAGTCGGACACCAGCGCGTGCCGGAAGGTCGGCTCGGGTCGGTCCCAGGCCACCGCTATCCCGTCGGGCTGGTGGTCCTTGAGCAGGTTGATCAGCATCGACGTGAAGCCGTAGACCGCGTTCGTGACCTGTCCGGAGGCCGTGGCCAGGTCGGTCGGCAGGGCGAAGAAGGCCCGGTAGGCGAGCGAGTTGCCGTCCAGGAGCATGATCCGGGCCACGAGCGAATGGTACGGCGGCGGGCGGGGTTGGGGCCCCGCCCTGCCGAGGAGGCGGGTTGGGGCCCCGCCGGGGAATCAGCACGGCGGCGTCGGTAGGATCGGGGTGTGGGCGACGGATTCCATCCTCCGCTGGAGGAGTACCTCGAGGCCATCTGGGAACTGGAGGAAGAGGGCATCCCCGTCATCCAGGCCCGACTGGCCGAGCACCTGGGGCACTCGGCCCCCTCGGTGTCGGAGATGACACGCCGCCTGCGGGCCGACGGCTACATCACCGTCAAGGGCCGCTTCCTCACCCTCACCGACAAGGGCCGGGAGCGGGCGGTGAGCGTGGTCCGCAAGCACCGCCTGGCCGAGCGCCTGCTCACCGACGTGATCGGCATCGCCTGGCACAAGACCCACGTCGAGGCCTGCCGGTGGGAGCACGTCATCTCGGACGAGGTCGAGGAGCGGCTGGTCGTGCTCCTCGGCAACCCCCCGACGTGCCCCCACGGCAACCCCATCCCCGGCGCCGGCGGCCCCGAACGCGACCTGTCTGCCCTGGCCGACTCGGAGCCCGGCGACCAGGTGCGCCTCGAGCGGGTCACAGAGCAGGTGGAAGTCGACCTCGACGCCCTGATGTACCTCGACAGCCACGGGTTCATCCCCGGGGCCGACGCCGAGGTGCGGTCGAAGGCCCCGGACGGCACCCTCACCCTGGACCTCGACGAGGGCAGCATCGCCCTCGGCCCCGCGCTCGCCAGCCAGCTCTACGTCGCCCGGGTCTAGCCCCGCCGCCCACAGAGCGCCGACCGGTGCGGCGACCTTCCTCGACCGGGCCGTCTGCTCGGACAGACAGATGCCGCGCCCGGAAGGAGCGCGCCATGAAGAAGATCGTCCCGTGCCTCTGGTTCGACACCCAGGTCCTCAATCCTCGAGGACGAAGGTGATGAGCAGGTTGACCTGGTAGCTGACGATCCTGCCGTCCTCCACCTCCACCCGTTGCTCCTTCACCCACGCAGAGGTGATCTGGCGGACGGTCCTGGCCGCCCGCTCCACACCCACCTTGATGGCGTCCTCGAACCCGGTCTCCGATGTGGCGTTGATCTCGGTGACGCGCGCGACGGTTCCCATGCCGTACCTCCCATTCTGTTCGTTCCGTGACAGCAGGTTAGGGAGGCGGCGGGCGGCATCGGGAACGCCGCCGAGCTAGTTGGCGCTCAGAAGGCCACCACGCCGGTGTTCCACATGGTGGGAAACACGAACAGGGCCAGCCCAAGCGGCTGGAACGCCACCGCGGCCCGCACACGGCTTCCGAACGCGGCCACGACGAAGCACACCACCGCGGCCAGGTAGAAGACGAACTGCAGCTCGATGCTCATGCCGTCGTTCATGTCGACACTCTACGGAGCGTCGGTTCCCGACGCTGGCCGAGCTACCTCGTCTCCGTGCGGCGAACGTCGAGGTTGTACAACTTCGGCGGCTCGTCACAGAGCGACGTCATTCGCCCGGCCATCTCGGTGGTCTCCGGCTTGCTCGAGTTCGCCATCGCCTCCTCGTAGGAGTCGCACTCCAGGATGCTGAGGTAGTAGCCGGGCCGGTCACGATCAGCGGTCATCGTCGCCGGGCCATCGGCATGGCACCGCCGCGAGCACGCATCTCCTCCACGACCCGCCCACCTCGCCGATCCGCGAGGTCTTGAACTCGACGATCTGCACGAACCAGCCATGTCTCGCCTTCCCTCTTCCCCTTGTCGACGAGTTGGGGGGCGGCGGGGCGTCTCAGCTCCGGAGCGTCGTTGGGGAGGAAGACATGAACGAGCCGTCCGGACCTCGACCGGTCGTCACCGCGACGCGTGTTCACGTCGGCTGTCGTGGCGGGTAGAACTGGCAACGTGGGCAACGGTAAGAG
>JALYGL010000188.1 GCA_030777125.1 Actinomycetota bacterium | reverse complement strand
CCACCTCGAGCGGGCGCTGCTGCTCGCTCATCCTCGAGTCGAGGACGACGGTGGCGCCGGTGAGCGCGGGCACGGCCCACTGCAGCACCTTCAGCTTGCGCTGCGCGTCGGCCACCTCCGGCGGCGTCGCCGAGGTCGGCTCGGTGGCCCCCTCGACCGCCGGGGTGGCGGCGTCCATGACCTTCTGGCCCAGTGCCCGGCTGTATGCGGTGGCGGCCATGGCGGCGGCGGTGAGAGCGGTCTTCAGGAGAGAGGTCCTGGCCACCCCCTTCTGGCCGGCCAGCCGTCCCCGGTTGGCGCCGGTGAGCCACAGGGAGCCCACGACGTAGGCGCCGATCGCTGCCAGGTTGGCGGGGGTCCAGCGGGCCCAACCGGCGTTGGCCACCTTGGCCCGCTCGCCGGGCTGGTCGACCTGTGCAGCCGCTCCGTTGAGCCCGATGGCGCCCATGAGCGATCCACCGAACCAGGCGGCCAGGCCGAGGTCGTTCAGGGCTCGGACGATGCTGTTGCTGCTCTTGGACTTGGTCTTCTGGCGCATGGCCCTCCTCAGGGGGTCGCCGACGGCGTGGATCGCCGCGGGCTACGTGGTCGACGGAACACCGCCGGCCATGGCCCGACCTACCCCCGTGCGGAACCGCGAAACCGGCGCCCGGGGCGGCGTCGCCCGGTTGTCTCCGTGCCAGTTCAGGCCTTGAGCTCTCGCTCGAGGGGGGTGGGGAACCGCGGCGTGACGCGGGTGTCACCGAGCCAGCGTTGGAGCCGGTGGGCCTCGGCCTCCACGCTGGCGGCGGCGTCACTGCCGATGTCGACGAGCAGACGGTGCACCACCTCACCGTCCCGTCGTTGCGCCCAACCGCCCACCACCCGCCCGTTGCACCAGACGGTGGGCCCGGCGTTCCCGTTGCCGTCGAACAGCGCCGGGCAAAGGCTGCCGAGGTACCACGCCCGGTGCTTCCACCCCATGGTGGTGGGGTCGAGCGCCGGCAACAACGCCACCCAGGGGTCGCTCTCGGGGACGGGCCCGAGGTCGTCGGAGAGCACCACGCCGACCTCCCCGGCCAGGTCGACCTCCACCACGTCCGCCGCCTCCAGCGCTGCCCGCACCCGGCGCTGCCCGAGCCCGGTCCACCACACCACGTCGGAGACCGTCGCCGGCCCGAAGGCGGCGAGCCACCGCCGCACGAGCAGGGCCGTCGCCTCTTCGGCGTCGAGGCCCATGTGGCCCTCGTCTACCGACGGCGCCCAGCGATGCTGGCCCGAGGTCCAGGACCCCACCGGCCGGCCCCGCCCGATCCGACCCTCGGCCGACATCAGGGTGAGGACCCTGGTGGCGACCCCGACCTCGCCTCCCCAGCGCCTCCCCTCGCCATAGGTGAGCTTGGTCTGCAGCTCCGGTACCGCCCGTGACAGCTCGGCGCCGGTGGCCTGCCCGGCTGCCACCAGCGTCCGCATCGTCGCCTCCTCGGCGGCCTCGAGCCAGGCCGCGCCGTCGTCCGCCACGCCGCCTGCCTCGATCTCGCGCACCAAGCGTTGGCGAGCGGTGGCGGCGATCGCATCGGTGCAGGCGGACCGGATCATCGGCACCAGCGTCCGGGGTACGACGAACAGCGTCCGCCTCATGCCCAGCTGACGGACCAGGGTCCTCTCGTCGTAGAGCGCCCGCTCCACGTGGGCGACGGCGAGCCCGGGCACTCTGGCCCGAGCCGACAGGTAGACGGTGGCCGGGTCGGTGGCGTGCAGGCCCACCAGTCGCTCGGCCACGGCGATCACATCGGGTCCGGGTTCCTCGCGGGCCAGGTGGTGGCGACGGCCGACCCGGGATCGTCGCTCAGCGGCGTCGTAGGTGCGCACGCTCGTGATGGTGCCAGGGGGCCTCCTCAGCGGCGAGAGGGCATGGTCATGGCCTCTCGCCGGCCGCTCACGACGCCCCCTGCGCCTCCGCCGACATCTTCGCCTCGAGCCCGGCCAAGAGCACGTCGAGGCCGAACTCGTAGCGCCGCCTGCCCTTGGTCCCCGAGAAGTACGGGGCCAGTGCCACCACCGTGGGTACCTCCGTGGGCG
>JALYGL010000187.1 GCA_030777125.1 Actinomycetota bacterium | reverse complement strand
GCCCGGATCCCTCGTCGTGGGCCAGCCGCTGGCGCTCGGCCGCGACGTCGGACTCGGCCCGGGCCAGCTCGTCGAACCGGGCGGGCAGCTCGGACGCGGCCTCGTCCACCGCATGCAGCTCGGCGGCCAGGCGGGTGGCGTCGGCCTCCAGGCTGGCGACCAGCGTGGTCTCGGCGGCGACGGCCCGATCCCGCTCGACCGACCGCTGGCGCTCGCCCAGCACCGCGGCCAGGCCACGGGCCCGCTCTCCCAGGGCTTCGAGGCGCCCGACGGTTTCGGCCAGGGCGCTGCCGTCGGCGGCGGCCAGATGGCGCTCGGCGGCGGCGATGGCCCGGTCGACGCCGCCGAGCTGGGCCCGGACCGACGCCTCCTCGACGGCCAGACGGGCCCGGTCCCCCCCGGCGCCGTGAAGGCGCGACCGCAGGGAGGCCAGCTCCCGACCGCTGAGGTAGAGGCGCACGGCTCGGAGCTCGTCGACCAGGCCCTGATGGCGGCGAGCGGCGCCGGCCTGGCGCTCGAGGGGCCTGACCTGGCGACCGACCTCGCGCAACAGGTCGGTGAGGCGCACCAGGTTGGCCTCCGTGCCCTCCAGCCGGCGCTCGGCCTTCTCCTTGCGACGGCGGAACTTCAGGATGCCGGCGGCCTCCTCGATGACCAGGCGCCGGTCCTCGGGACGGGCGTCGAGCACCGCGTCGAGCTGGCCCTGGGAGACGATGACGTGCTGCTGGCGGCCCATGCCGGTGTCGGAGAGCAGCTCCTGGAGGTCGAGCAGCCGGCACGGCACCCCGTTGAGGGCGTACTCGCTCTCGCCCGACGTCCGGAACAGGGTGCGTGTGATGGTCAGCTCGCTGAAGTCGACCGGCAGCTGACCGTCGCTGTTGTCGATGGTGAGGCTGACCTCGGCCCGACCCAGGGCCGGGCGGTTGGCCGTACCCGCGAAGATGACGTCGTCCATCTTCGACGACCGCACCGACCGTGGTCCCTGGGCGCCCAGCACCCAGGCCACGGCGTCGACCACGTTCGACTTGCCACTGCCGTTGGGGCCGACCACGACGGTCAGCCCGGGCTCGAACTCCAGGGTGGTGGGCTCGGCGAAGGACTTGAAGCCCTTCAGGGTGAGCGACCGCAGGAACATGGCCACCCGAGGCTACCGGGGGCCTCGGACGGGCTGGCGGACCCTTACGGCGGGGTCACACCTGGCACTGCTCGCAGAGGAAGGTGGAGCGACCGTTGAACTTGACCCGGACGATGGGACTGCGGCACCGGCGGCAGGCCTGGCCCTCCCGGTCGTAGACCTTGTGCTGGTTCTGGTAGTCGCCCATCTCGCCGAACAGGTCTCGGTACTGCTCGTCGGACAGCGACGACCCCCGGTGCTTGATGGCGTCCTGGAGGGTCTCGACCATGGCCCGGTAGAGGCGGCGGACCTCCTGGGAGGTCAAGCTCTCCGAGGACCGGTCGTAGCGCAGACCGGCGCCCCACAGGATCTCGTCGCTGTAGATGTTGCCGATGCCGGCCACGAACTTCTGGTCCATCAGCAAAATCTTGAGCTTGACCTTGCGGGCGGCCAGCAGGTCGCCGAACCGGACCCACGAGATCATCTCGTCGACCGGGTCGAACCCCAGGTGGGCCAGCTCCGGGACCTGGTCGGCCAGCTCGTCGGACGTGGTGACGAACAGCTCGCCGAAGGTCCGGGGGTCGAGGAACCGCAGCTGGCCCCCCTGGGTGAAGGTGATCACCACATGGGTGTGCTTGGCCAGCGGGTCGCGTACCCCACCCTTGGACCGCAGGAACTGGCCGCTCATGCCCAGGTGGGCGACGAGCACGTCGCCCCCCTCCAGGCGCAGCAGCAGGTACTTGCCCCTGCGCTCGACGGCGGTGATCTTGCGGCCCTCGAGCTTGGCGATGAAGTGCTTCTTGTTGGGGTGGCGGCGGATCGAGCGCATACCGGTGACCTCGACGGTCTTGATGCGCTTGCCAACGACCTCCTTCTCCAGGTCGCGCTTGATGGTCTCGACTTCGGGGAGCTCAGGCATCGGCTTCCGAGGGTTCGGGCGTGGACAACGTCAGCCACGCAGTGCGGGCCGCGCTCTGCTCGGCCTGCTTCTTGGACCGTCCCTCACCGGTGCCGTAGGCCGAGCCGTCGACGTAGACGGTGGCCGAGAAGTGCTTGGCATGGTCGGGCCCCTGGGCGCGGACGTCGTACCGGGGCAGGTCGTCGTAGCGGCGGGCGGCCAGCTCCTGGAGGCGGGTCTTGAAGTCGTGGCCGCCGGGGCCGGCGGCGGCCTCGGTGATCCGGTCCCCCAGCAACCCCATGATGAGGTCGCGGGCCTCGGCCCAGCCACCGTCGAGGTAGACGGCGCCGATGACCGCCTCCATGGCGTCGGACAGGATGGACGGCTTCTCGCGCCCGCCGGACGCGTCCTCCCCCTTGCCCAGGCGCATGGCGTCGCCGATGTGAAGCTCCTCGGCCGCCTCGGCCAGGGCCCCGGCGTTCACCACCGCGGCCCGCACCTGGGCCAGCTTGCCCTCGGGCAGGTCGGGATAGGTGCGGAACAGGTGGTCGGTGACGACCAGGCCGAGGACGGCGTCGCCCAGGAACTCCAACCGCTCGTTCGACTCGTGGCCGGGGTACTCGGCGCACCACGACCGGTGCGACAGCGCCCGCGAGAGCAGCTCGACGTCGACGAACGGACGTCCGAGACGCTCACGAAGGACCTCCGGCGCGGAACGGTCGGTCAGGACGAGGACGCCTCGCCGACGCGCGTGACCACGTAGTCCACGGCGTCGCGCACGGTCTTGAGGTCCTCGAGGTCCTCGTCCTCGATCCGGAACCCCACGTTGCGCTCACCGAGTTCCTCCTCGATGGCCTCGACGAGCTCGATGAGGGCCAGCGAGTCGGCGTCGAGGTCGTCGCTGAACGACGCGCCCTCGGCGATCTCCCCGGGCTCGATCTCCAGGATGTCGGCCAAGCGGTCGCGGATCAGGGCGAACACCTGCTGACGATCCAGCGGTCCTCTGTCGACGTCGGTCTCGGCAGGCACGGCCGCACACTCCTGGGATATCGCGGGAAAAGATCGAGGGGCATAGTACCGAGGCGGCCGCTTGTGCGCTTGTGAACGGGGGCTGCGGCGGCGGTCAGACCGGGGTCACGGACTGGCGGATCCGGTCCACCAGGCCGCCGGCCACCATGTCGCGGGCCACGCCCACCGCGTTGAAGATGGCGCGCGACGACGACGCACCATGGCTGATGATGCACACTCCGTCGATCCCGAGCAGCATGGCGCCGCCGTAGGTCTCCGCATCCAGCTCCTCCTGCAGCGGCAGCAGCAGCGGCAGCAGGGTGTTGGTGGCGGCGGTGGCCTCCTCGGTCGACGTCATCACCCCCAACAGGGCGTCGATGAGCACCTTCACGCCGCCTTCGAGGGTCTTCAGGACCACGTTGCCGGTGAACCCGTCGGTGACGACCACGTCGGCCGCGTCGCTGAGCAGGTGGCGCCCCTCCACGTTGCCGACGAAACGGGCGCCGGACAGCCGGCCGGGCTCCGAGAGCAGAGCGTTGGCCTCCTTCACCAGGGGCGTACCCTTGGTCGGCTCCTCCCCGATGGAGAGCAGCGCCACCTTGGGCTCGTCGATGCCGAAGCGGGCGGTGGCGAAGGCGGCCCCCATCTGGGCGAACTGCACGAGCCACCCGGGGGTGCACTCCGAGTTGGCGCCGGCGTCGAGGAGCACGGTCGGCGTCGAGCCGGGTACTGGAAGTGGCGTGGCGATGGCCGGGCGCTGCACGCCCTTGATCCGGCCCATGCGCAGGAGGGCGCTGGCCATGGCCGCCCCCGTGTTGCCGGCGCTCACCATGGCCGACGCCCGGCCGTCGCGCACCGCCTCCGCCGCCCGCACCACCGAGGCGTCCTTCTTGCGGCGAACGCCCTGGGCCGGGTCGTCCCCCATGTCGACCACCTCGGTGGCCTCCCACACCTCCAGGCCGCCGGTGTCGCCGATCTGGTCGGGCCGGCCGATCAAGACGACCGGCACCTGGAGCTCGTCGGCCGCCCGCCGGGCGCCGGCCACCACCTCCGACGGTCCCTTGTCGCCGGCCATGGCGTCGACGGCGATGGGCTTCACGGGGAGGGCGGGCGGATCGAGGGAGACCGGTCAGTCGACGTCGAGGGCCTGGCGCCCGCCGTACCAGCCGCAGTTGCCGCACACCACGTGCGGGAGCTTGGCCTGGCGGCACTGCGGGCAGGTGCTACGAGCCGGCACGGCCAGCTGCCACGCCGACGACCGGCGGCTGCGGCTCTTCGCCTTCGACGTCTTCTTCTTGGGGACGGCCATGGAGCGACGATCCTACTCGTCCCCCGCGCGCCCCTCCGCTCGCAGGACGTCGAGCGCGGCCCAGCGGGGGTCGGCCGTGGGCGGTGGGCACCCGCAGGGGCCGAGGTTCAGATCGGCGCCGCACGTCGGGCACAGCCCGGCGCAATCCGGCGAGCACAGCGGGGCCAGGGGGAGGTCGAGCAGCAGGGCCTCCCGCACGAGGGGCTCCATGTCGATCGTGTCGTGGCCCAGGCGGTAGCTCTCCCCGTCCCTGGGCTGTTCCTCGAACAGCTCCCGGAAATCCACCGTGACCTCGCCGGTGACCGGCCCCAGGCACCGCCGGCAGTCGCCCACCCACGGGGCGCCGACGGCCCCGGACGCCAGGATGCCCTCGGTGACCCACTCCAGCAGGGCGTCGACGGTCACCGGGGCGTCGGCGGGCACGGCGGAGTCGACCACCCGCAGGTCGCCGAGCCGCCCCTCGAGGTGCTCCCGCCGCCGCGCCCCCGGCCGCTGCACCAGGTCGGCCACATTCACCACGAACACCCTCATAGGACCAGTATCAACCGCCGGCGCAGCGAGTTGTTTCCCTACCACTGGTCCTGGTCGAAGAACACCTCCCCGGTGTCGGGCTCGGGCCGGTCGGCCGTCTGGTCCCTGGAGTCGGCCTCCTGGGGCGGCGGCGACGCGGTGGTCACCCGCAGCTTCTCCCGTCCGCCCGAGACCGTCTTGAGGATCCGCTGGAGGACGATCTCGAAGCTGGCCAGCTTCTGGTCGCAGTAGTCCTCGGCCTCGTGCTTCATGCGCCGGGCCTCGTCGTTGGCCTCCTCCACCGTGCGCCGGGCCACCCGCTGCGCCTCGCGCACCAGCTCGGTGCGCTGGACGATCCGTTCGGCCCGCTCCCGGGCCGCGCTGAGGATGTCGTCGGCCTCCCGCTGGACCTTGGCCAGGTACTCGGCCCGCTCCTTCAGCAGCCACCGGGCCT
>JALYGL010000186.1 GCA_030777125.1 Actinomycetota bacterium | reverse complement strand
CCGGCTGATGCGGATGGGCAAGAAGAAGCAGCCGACCTACCGGGTCGTGGCCGCCGACGGGCGCTCGCCCCGCGACGGCCGCTTCATCGAGATCGTGGGCACCTACGACCCCCGGGCGGAGCCGTCGCTGGTCAAGCTCGACAACGACAAGGCCGTCGAGTGGCTGCGCAAGGGGGCCCAGCCCACTGAGCCGGTGGCCAAGCTGCTCCGGATCTCCGGCGCGTGGGACCAGTTCAAGGGCACCGCGCCGGCGGCCGCGTCGACACCGGCGGCCTCCTCGGCCTCGTCGACACCGGCGACATGACCGACCTCGGTCCCTACGTCGAGGTCGTCGCCGACGACGACGACGGTGCCGACGACGGCAACCGCCTGATCGGTGCCGTCCCCCGGACGGTGCTCGAGTACCTGGCCCGGTCGATCGTCGAGGACCCCGACGCGGTGGTGATAGAGGCCACCGAGGGCGCCAACTCGGTGAGCCTGCGCCTGCACGTGGCCCCCGACGACATGGGGCGGGTGATCGGCCGGCGCGGACGGGTGGCCCAGGCCATCCGCACCGTCGTCCGGGCGGCCGGTGCCCGCGAGGGCGTCGACGCCCAGGTCGACATCGTCGACTGAGCGGGTCGCCGGGGCGTGCTGGAGGTCGGGCGGATCGTCAAGCCCCACGGGATCCGGGGTGACGTGATCGTCGACCTGGTCACCAACCGGCCCGAGCAGCGGCTGTCGGCCGGAACGGTGCTCCAGAGCGACCGGGGCGGCCTGGAGGTGGTGTCGGCCCGGCCCCACCAGGGCCGGTGGATCGTGGTGTTCGCCGGCTGTGACGACCGGAACGGGGCCGAGGCCCTCCGGGGCGTCGTGCTGCGGGCCGAAGCGCTCGAGGAGGAGGGCGTCCTCTGGGTGCACGAGCTCGTGGACGCCGAGGTGTTCGACCGGGCCGGCCGCAGCTACGGACGGGTCGAGGCGGTGGAGGCCAACCCCGCCTCCGACCTGCTGGTGCTGGCCGACCAGCAGTTGGTGCCCCTGACGTTCGTCGTCGAACAGGGCGATGGCCGGGTGGTGATCGACCCGCCCGAGGGGCTGCTCGAGTAGGCGCGGGCGCATTACCATCGCCCGGTCGCGGCGAGGTGGCACTTGGCAGCAGCACGTCCCCACAGAAAGGCACTCGCATCCCCGGTCTGGTCCATGAGACGTCGACGCGGCCCGGGCGGCGGAGTCGGTCCCCGGGGCCCCGCCCGGGGATCGCTGGGTTGGCCCTGCTGGGCTTCGTGGCCGTGGCCGGGGCCTTGGTCGGGCTGTCGGTGCTCGCCTACACCGGCTTCGCGCCGGCGGTGGTGCGGATGCCCGTCCCGCAGGTCCGGCCGCCGGCCGGGGCATCGTGGCTGGGAGCGTTCACGTGGTGGGACGGGTGGTGGTACGTCGGCATCGCCGAGCGCGGATACGACTTCGTCCCCGGCCGGCAGTCCTCGGTGGCCTTCTTCCCCGCCTACCCATTGCTGCTGCGGGCCGGAAGGTTGGTCGGGGTGCCGTCCCCGCTGGGGGGCTTCGTCGTCACCCTCGCCTCGGGGGCGGCGGCGACGGTGTTGTTCGCCCGTTGGTGTGCCGAGCGCCTGGGCCGCCGCCAGGCGCTCTTCGCCCTGGCGACCCTGGTGCTGTACCCGTGCGCCTTCTACCTGGCCGGCACCGTCTACGCGGAGGCCTTGTTCGTCGCCCTGGTGCTGGGCGCCTTCGCCCTGCTCGAGCGGGACCGATTCTGGGCCGCGGGACTGGTCGCCGCGGTGGCCACCGCCACCCGACCCATCGGTGTTGCCCTGGTGGTAGGACTGTGGCTGCGCGCCCTGGAGCTCCGCCGCGAGCCCGGGCGCTCCGGGCGGAGCTGGGGTGTCCTGCTCGCGCCTGTGGGGGTCGGGGCGTACTGCGCCTACCTGTGGGTCCGGTTCGGAGACCCTTTGGCCTTCGTCGCCGCCGAGGGGGCGCCCGGATGGGGACAGGCGCCGGGATGGGCGACCTGGCTGAAGGTCACCTGGTTCGAGCGCATGTCGAAGCCGCCCATCGTCAGCGCCCTCCATCTGCACCTGGTGGGCCACGCCGTCGTGACGTTCGCCTTCCTCGCCCTCGTCCCGTCCGTGTTCCGCCGCTTCGGCCGGGCTTACGGCGTCTTCGCCCTGCTCGTCGTCGCCGGTTCCGCCCTGTCGACCCGCGACTTCACGGGCATGGGCCGGTATGTGCTCGCCGCGTTCCCGTGCTTCGCGGTGGCCGGCGCCGCTTTGGCCGACCATCCGGCCGTGGCCAGGATCGTCCTGCCCGCCAGCGCCGGACTGCTGGTGTTCTTCACCACCCTCCACGCCCGGAACATGCTCATCTCGTAGCCTTTTCGGGATGCGCGCGGGTGGTCGACGAAGCCCACCGCCTGGGCTGTCCCACGCCGGTGGGACTCAGCAGCTTCCTCCGCTGAGGGCGGGGCTTAGCGGCGCCGGCCCCTTCTGGGGCCGTATGCGCCGGGGCCGGCGAGCATGCCGCGCCGCCACCGGCCCGGGGTCACCAGCACGGCCCGGGGATAGTCCTCGAACAGCCATCGGGCGAAGTTGCGCCTGGTCCACGCCGTGCTGCCCGCCACCCGAAGTGCGATGCGAACGCCCTTACGGTGCTTGAGGGCCCGGTTCAGCAGGACCGACATGCGGTGGTCGGCGAACAGGTCCCGGCGGACGTCGGCGCCATAGTGGGCGGCCGCCGTATGGGGCCGGGACGGGCCCGCGGCCACGACCGCCTCGGCCGCCCGCCGCCCGGTGACCAGGGCCTGGGCGATGCCCTCGCCGGTCATGGGGTCGGTGGCACAGGCGGCGTCGCCGGCGAACAGGGCGCGGCCGCCGGCGGCGGACAGGGACACCCGGTCGACGCGGGCGGGGATGGGCCACGCCTTGTGGGGCGCCTCGGGTCGGGCCGCGTCGCCGAGGACCCGGCGGACGTGGGGCCGGGCCAGCACCGAGGACCACAGGTCCTTCATGTCCCGCACCGCGATGCCAGCGTCCCGCTGGATGCCGAAGCCCACGTTCGCCCGCCCCCCGGGCAGGGGGAACGACCAGGCGTAGCCGGGGAGGAGGTCGGGCTCGAACCACACCCACAGGTCCGCCGCCGCCGGGCCGACGTCGCAGAAGTACTGGCGGAAGGCGTGCCAGTCGCCCAGGTACCCGGGGTCGTGGGCGCCCAGGGCGTGGCGGAGCGGGGACCAGGCGCCGTCGGCGCCGATGGCGTACCCGGCCGAGACGGTGCCCAGCCCGTCGACCTCCAGGTCGATGCCGTCGGGGCGGGCCGAGGCGGCGGTCAGGCGGTGGCCGTCGGCCACCTTGGCGCCCGCGGCGCGGGCCACATCGACCAGGGCGGCGTCGAGCTGGGCCCGGGGCGTCACCACCGCGAACAGGCCGTCGCCCCGGGGGAGGGGGAAGCGC
>JALYGL010000185.1 GCA_030777125.1 Actinomycetota bacterium | reverse complement strand
GGGGCAGCGCCTCGTCGTCGTCGAGCATCAGCACCCAGTCGCCGGTCGCCTGCTTGGCGATCCAGTCCTTGGCCGGCTCGCTGACGCCCGCCAGCTCCAGCACGTGCACCCGGTCGGCTCCGGCCGACGCCACGTCGTAGGTGTCGTCGACGCTGGACCGGTCGACGGCGACGACGACCTCGTCGGCGTACCGGCGGACCCGCTCCAGCCACCACCCGAGGTGGCCACCCGAGTTCCTCGTCATGGTCACGACCGACAGGGCCACGCCCGACAGTCTGCCGCTTCGAGCCCGTCGGCGGAACGGTGGCGGGCAGACCACGCCAAGTGAGAACATGTCGTCCTCGCTGCGCCCACTTCCCCGAAGATCGACGAAAGCGACCCGCATGCGCCTCCGCACCTCCACCATCTGTCGCGTGCTCCGGCGGGCGACACCCGTCGTCGTCGGAACGACCCTGCTGTTCACCGGAGTGGTCGCCCCGGCCGAGCCCGACGTCGCGCCCATCGTCGAAGCGCGCGAGCACGCCCTGGCCCGCCAACGGGCCGTGCCCGGTTTCGAGCGACAGGTGGAGACCGGCCTGCCGACCGAGCTGGTGGGTTTCGAGTGGCAGGGCGAGACCGCCGGCGCCATCGAGGTCCGGGCCCGCCAGGGCGACGAGTGGGGCCCGTGGATCGTCGCCGAGGGTGATCCCGACGAGGGCCCCGACCCCGACAGCCGGGAGTTCCGGGGCCGCACCACGGCCGGGCCCGTCTGGGTCGGTCAGGGAGTCCGGGAGGTCCAGGTCCGGGTCAGCGAGGGTGAGCTCGACGGGCTGACGCTCCACGCCATCCGCTCGGAGGACCCGCCCCGGCCGCGCGGCACGATCCGGCGGGCCGGCGCCCACGTGGCCCGGCCGCCGGTCACCACCCGGGCGGCGTGGCGCGCCGACGAGTCGTTCCGGCGGGTGGGACCGGGCTGCAACGGCAACCCCGAGTACGCGGGCACGGTCCGCAACGCCCTCGTCCACCACACGGCCAGCGCCAACAACTACGGCCCGGGTGACTCGCCCGCCATCGTCCGGGGCATCTACTACTTCCACACCCACACCAACGGCTGGTGCGACATCGGCTACAACTTCCTGGTCGACCGGTTCGGGCAGGTGTTCGAGGGCCGGGCCGGTGGGATGGACCGGGCGGTGGTGGGAGCGCACGCCTCCGGGTTCAACCGGGAGAGCACCGGGGCGGCGGTGATCGGCACGTTCAGCACCGACCCCGTCCCCGACGCCGCCGTCTCCGGCCTCCAGCTCCTGCTCAACTGGAAGCTGGCCATGCACAACGTCGACCCACTCGCCCAGGTGAGGGTTGGGGGACGGACCATCCCCACCATCGCCGGCCATCGCGACGTCAACGCCACCGACTGCCCCGGCGCCAACCTGCACGCCAGGCTGGGCACCATCCGTCAGCAGGCGGCGGTGGCGACGCGCCCGGAGCGGCTGACGTCGGTCAACAGCGGCAAGGAGCTCGACGTCTTCGGGGCGTCCACCGCCAACGGCGCCCATGTCATCCAGTGGCCGTCAAACGGCGGCCGCAACCAGCAGTGGAGGTTGGTGACGGTCTCGCCCGACGCCTACGCGGTCATCTCCGTCAACAGCGGGAAGGTGCTCGACGTCGAGGGTGCCTCGCTGGCCGACGGCGCCCGGCTCATCCAGTGGCCCTGGCACGGGGGTGCCAACCAGCGGTGGCGACTGGAGCCCACCGGCGACGGCGCGGTCAGGGTCGTTTCGGTCCACAGCGGCAAGGTCGTCGACGTGGCCGGCGTCTCGACCGCCGACGGCGCCGGGGTGATCCAGTGGCCGTGGAACGGGGGCGCCAACCAGCGGTGGCGGATCAACTCGGTCGGCTGACCGGGGAGATGGCCGCGCCTTCCGAAACAACCGGCACCGGCCGGGGCCCCGTGCCATGCCCACGCGTACGAGTCGTGGTCGTCAACTACCTCGGTGGTGACCTCACGGTCCGATGCCTGCGCAGCGTGCGCGGCACCGAGTGGCCGGCCGACAGGCTGCAGGTCGTGGTCGTCGACAACAGCCCGTCCGATGGCGTCGCCGTCCAGGTGCGGCAGCTCATGCCGGACGTGACGGTGCTCGACGCCGGTACGAACAGGGGCTTCGCCGGGGGATGCAACCTGGCCTTGGCCGACCTCGACGACGTCGACTACGTCGCCCTGCTCAACAACGACACCACCGTCGACCCGGGATGGCTGCGTCCCCTGGTCGCCCGGCTGGAGGCCGACCCGGGTATCGGTGCCGCCAATTCCAAGATCCTGTTCGCGTCGCCATTCGTCGACGTCGGGATCTCGGCCACGACAGGGGTGCGGGGACGGGGCGACCGCCGGCCGCTCGGGGTGCGGCTGAGCGGGATCGAGCTCGACGGCAAGGACGCCTTTGCCGACACCCTGTTGGCGGAGGGGTTCTGGGGCCTCGAACCCGACCTGGACGGAGGTGGGCCGTCCCAGTGGACCTCGGGGCGGGCCCTGCTGCGGGTTCCTGTGGCGGAGGGAGCGCCCCTGCCCGTGTGCCGGCTACGGCTGGCGTCCGACGGCGACCGCGCCGTCGTGCTGACGTCGGGCTGCCACCGGGTCGAGCATCGGGTCACCCCCGAGCCGGCGTGGTACGAAGTGCCGCTCGGAGGAGAGCCGTTCCGGGTGATCAACAACGTGGGATCCGTCCTGTTGGAGGGCGGCTACGGCGCCGACCGCGGCTACATGGAGCCCGATCGCGGCCAGTTCGACACGAGCGACGAGATCTTCGCCTGGTGCGGGGCTGCGGTTCTGCTCTCCCGTCCCTATCTGGAGTCCGTGGGCCCGTTCGACGACCGCTTCTTCCTCTACTACGAGGACTTCGACCTGTCGTGGCGGGGTCGAGCCAAGGGCTGGCGGTACGTGTGCGTGCCGGAGTCGGTGGTCCACCACCTCCACTCGGCCAGCTCGGTCGTGGGATCGCGCCTGTTCTCCCACTTCACGGAGCGCAACCGGCTCCTCACCCTGACCCGCAACGCCCCGCTGGCCCTGGCGTGCCGCCAGGCCGGACGGCACCTGCTCGTCACCGGCTCCTACGCCCGCCGCGACATCCTGAGCCCACTGGCCCACACCCGCCGGCCCAGCGGCGAGGTGGTGTACCGGCGGCTCCGGGCCTTCGCCGCCTACCTGCGCCTGCTTCCGGCCGGGCTGGCCGCCCGCCGGCACATCAGGGCAAACCGATCGGTCGACGACCGGGAGCTGCTGGAGTGGATGGTGAGGGATTGACCACCCGTCACGGCATCGTCGAGGGCGAGCCGGGCATCTTCCCAGGGCCGATCGCCCGGTGGCTCACTTTCCGCGGCCGGTGGCTCCGGCGGCGTCCGCGGCCGGAACGACGACAGACCACACATCGAGCGGAGGGATCAATGCACTTCGACCACGTCGACGACACGCAGGGTGACCCGCCCGAGGAGCTGGCCGACCACTTCCAGGGCGACGCCAGGATCCAACGGTTCCCGAGTCCCTTCCCGGACGGAGGGCCGGCCGTGTTCGCGGTGCACTTCAGGGCCGGTGGCCGCACCAAGCCGCACGTGCACCGCAACGGCCAGATGCTGCACGTCACCGCCGGGCGGGGGATCATCGGAACCCCCGACGGAAGGCGGGTGGTCGAACCCGGCGACGTCGTCGTCGTCATGCCCGACGAGTGGCACTGGCACGGCGGTGCGCCCGACTCGCCCATGACCCACGTGACGGTGCAGATGGCGGGGCCCGACTCCATCGACTGGGACGTCGAGGAGCGCGACTGGGCCGAAGGCTACGAGTAGCGGATCAGAGGCGGCGACGCCCTCGGTAGTAGCGAGGGCCGCCGATGCCCCCGAGGAGCACCAGGAGCAGGACCACGATCAGTAGTATCGTCAGCATGCTTCGTGGTGTCTCCACCGCCCCGGCGGTTGAAACGCCTCACCCCTTGTTGGCCCCGTGGCCGCGGACGTAGTCGTTCACCTCGTAGTAGGCGTCGATCGACTCCCCCGCATCGCCCCAGAACCCCTCCAGGACGTCGTACTCCATGGTCCGCTGCGACACGAACCAGTTGTTCACGTCGGTGATCTCGAGCTCTCCCCGCCCGGACGGCTCCAGGGTGGTGATGATCTTGAACACCGAGGGGTCGTAGAAGTAGATGCCCGTCACCGCGAAGTCGCTCGGGGGCTTGTTCGGCTTCTCGATGATGCGGGTGACGCAGCCGTCGGCGTCGAGCTCCGGTACACCGAGGTGGCTCAGATGGGCCGGGTCGGACACCCGGGACAGGATGATGCGGGCACCCTGGGGTTGGCGCCCGAAGTTCTCCACCGCCGAGCGGATCGACCGCTCCACGATGTTGTCGGCCAGCATGACCACCACCCGTTCACCGTCGACGAACCGCTCGGCCAGCGACAGGGCCTCTGCGATCCCACCGGCCCGCTCCTGGTAGGCGTAGGAGAGCCGGTCGATCCCCCACTCGTTGCCGCTGCCCAGGAGCCGGAGGAACTCCCCGGCATGGGTCCCCCCGGTGACGATCATGATCTCGCTCACACCGGCGTTCACCAGCGCCTCGATGGCGTAGGTGACCATGGGCCGGTCGTAGATCGGCAGGAGGTGCTTGTTGGTGATGCGCGTCAGGGGATGCAGACGGGTGCCGGTGCCCCCGGCGAGGATGACGCCCTTCACCGGTTCCAAAGGCTAGCGGGGTCGGCTGGCACCGGCCCGAGCGGCCCCGGGGGCCGGCGGTTAGGCTCGTGAGCCGATGGACCTCCCGCCGCCCGCGCAGGAGCCCGGCGCCGCCCGCTTCCAAGCCCACCGCACTGAGGAGGCTGCTTCGGGCGAGCTGGAGTGGCGGCTGAGCCAGCTCGAGGCCGGGCTACGTCACATCGACCGCCGTCTCGACCGGTTGGAGGGGTCGATCGCCGCCACGGTCGCCGAACACACCCGGGCGGTGGCCCGCGACCTGCGCCACACCGTCAGCGAGCTGGGTCGCCGGCTGGTGCTCGACCTGCCCCAGGTCCTGGCCCGTCACCGGGACGAGATCGTCGCCGAGTTGCGGCCGCCGGAACCTGCGCCCGAGCCCGAGCCGGAGCCACAACCTGGCCCCCCGGCCGAGATCGACCTCGACCCGGCGTTCGACCCCGGCGAGGCGGTCGCCTCGGCCGAGGCAGGCGAGGCGACGGCCGAAGCCGCGGCCGAGGCCCCGTCGAAGCGGCGTCGACGGGTGCACGTCCTGCGTCAGCGGGACGCCTAGCGCCGGATGCGCATCGGTTTCGACGGCACCCCCCTGCTCGGTCCGAAGACGGGGATCGGCTGGTACACCCACGAGCTCATCGACGCCGTGGCCACGTTGTCGCCGGCCGACGACATGGTCGTGTTCCCGATCTCGTGGCGCACCGCCCGCCGCCTCAAGCTGGATCCCCCGCAAAGGCCCAACGTGGCCGTGGAGCGCAAGCTGGCCCCGGCCCGCCCGCTCTGGGCCATGTGGGACCGGGTGGCGTTTCCGCCCGTGGAGTGGCTGGTCGACTGCGACGTCTTCCACGCCACCAACTTCATCGCCCCGCCGTCGCGCAAGGTGCCGACGGTCGTGACCGTCCACGACATCGGCTTCGTCCACCGTCCACAGGACGTGTCCGCGGGCGTGCGCCGCATGGCCCGCCTGCTGCCCGACATACTGCGGCGGTCGGCCGCCATCGTCGCCGTCTCGGAGTTCACCCGCTCGGAGATCAGCGAATGGCTCCCCGAGGTCGCCGACCGAATCACCGTCGTCCCGAACGGCCGCCACATCCGGCCGTCCGGCCGCGACGACGGCCTGCCCCCGGGCCCGCCCTACGCCCTCATGGTCGGGACCCTGGAGCGCCGCAAGAACCCGGCCCTCGCCATCGAGGCCTTCAGCGCCCTCCGGCACCGGGGCGTCGAGCTGCGGCTGGTCCTGGCCGGTGGTGACAGCCCGCTCATGGACGTGGCTGGCCTGTTGCGGGAGCGGGGGCTGGATGCTCCCGACGTGGTCCGGACCGGCTACGTGGACGACCGCCGGTTGTCGGCGCTGCTCAAGCACGCCCGGCTGCTGGTCTTCCCCTCGCTGTACGAGGGCTTCGGGATGCCCCTGCTGGAGGCCATGGGCGCGGGGGTGCCGGTGGTGGCGGCCCGCGCCGGCGCCACCCCGGAGACGCTCGGCGACGCCGGCGTGCTGGTCGAGCCGGGGGACGTGGACGGCTTCGCCGACGCCATGGAACGGGTCGCCTCCGACGACGCCCTCCGGGCCGATCTCATCGCCGCCGGTCGAGCCCGGGCGGCGAGGTTCACCTGGACGCGAGCCGGAGCCGCCTGCCTCGACCTGTACCGCAGCGTGGTCTCCACGGGGGTCCGAGGATGACGCCGCCGCGGAGCCGCTCCCAGTAGCCTGTCCCGATGCGACCCAGAGCTCTGGCCACCGCCATCGTCGCCTGCCTCGCGCTGATGACCACGCCCTGGACCCCGGCCGCCGGCGCCCAGGAGAGCGATGTCGCCCCCGTCCCCGGCGACGTCCAGCCCACGCCCTTCGACGCCGGAGATGCCGCGCTCCAGGCTCCGGTCACCGCCGCCGAGGGCGGCACCGGTTTGGCGCCCTCCGGTGCCGGCACCGGGACCTTCGCCTCCTTCCGCGTGTACGCCACCCAGTACCACCCGACCACGCAGGGAAGCGTCGAGGTCGCGGTCCCGGACAAGTGCGCCAAGTTCGCGGCCCTGCGCTGGACGGACCCGCTCTCGCGTCAGGGGTGCCCGGCGGGGTACCGGCTCGACCTCGACTACCGAGTCGTCGTCAGGCGCGACAACGGTCGCCAGGAGATCCTTCCCGTCAAGGAGGTCGGCCCCTGGAACGTCGACGACAACTACTGGGCCGGCC